>CAZFLB010000266.1:0-4023 GCA_964518945.1 uncultured Acidobacteriota bacterium
AGACCGGAATGCGGCGCTCCACGGCAGCCCGGCGTATCTGGAATCCATCTTGCAACGTCGCCCTATCACCAGTGACAGTGTTGACTACCGCATCCACCGTTCCGTCCGCAACCACGTCGACGCAGTTGGGATGATCGCCACTTAGATACTTCGTAATCAGGGACACCGGAATACCCATACCTTCGATCATTGCCGCAGTGCCCTCCGTCGCATATAGGCTATACCCCGCAGCATGCAAATCCCGAACAAGCGGGACCGCCTCCGGCTTATGCCGATCGGCAACGCTCAGTAAGATTGAGCCCTGCGCCGGCAGCATCATCCCTGCGGCCATAAGGCCCTTTAGCAAAGCGTTACGGAAGTCCCGATCAACTCCCATAACCTCGCCTGTCGATTTCATCTCAGGGCCAAGGTAAGTATCGACTCCAGCCAGCTTTGACATTGAGAAGACCGGAGCCTTGACCCCAACGAGGTCCTGGCGCTTGTAAAGTCCCGCCTCATAACCCTGTTCCTTGAGCGTACGGCCCAACATGGCTTTGATCCCCACTTGGACCATAGGCACACCAGTTAGCTTAGATAGGAACGGTACAGTTCTACTGCCCCGAGGGTTCACTTCCAGTACATAGATTTGCGACCGATTTGAGCTCGCCTGGCTCCACGGGCTTCTATAGGCATCTCCGCCAGCCAAGACGAACTGGATATTCATCAGCCCTTTGACCTCTAGCGCCACCCCGATCCGAGTGGTGTAATCAACCATCGTCGCTACTTCTTCGTCGGTCAGCGTGAGACCAGGGTAGATAGCCATCGAGTCGCCGCTATGCACGCCCGCACGCTCCACATGCTCCAACAAGCCAGGAATCAACACGCTCTCGCCATCGCAGACGGCGTCCACGTCTACTTCTCGACCTTCAAGATAACTATCGATGAGCACTCGCCGACCCTCGCCCGCCTCGAGCGCCACCTTCATGTACTTCTTTAGTTCTTTCGCGTTCTGCACAATCTCCATAGCTCGCCCGCCAAGCACATAGCTTGGCCGAACTAATATCGGGTACCCAATCGATTGGGCGACCAGCTGCGCCTGTTCAAAATTAGATACAGCTGCGCCAGGAGGATTCGGTATACCCAGACCAGCTAGGAACTCCTCAAACAGATGGCGGTCCGAAGCTATGTCAATTGAACGCGCCGTCGAGCCAAGTATAGGGAGCCGGGCCTGGTCAAGGACCTGAGAGAGGTTGATCCCTGTTTGCCCGCCAAATTGAACAATCGAAGGTGGTACTGATAACTCCCCGTGTTCGTCCGTGATGCTCTCGTTTTCGATTACGTCTCGAACGCTCTCTTCGTCCAATGGCTCGAAGTAAAGGCGGTCACTTGTGTCAAAGTCGGTCGATACTGTCTCTGGATTAGAATTGACGACGATGCTCTTGATCCCTTCGCCCTGAAGTGCCCAAGCGGCGTGGACCGAGCAGTAGTCGAATTCGATCCCCTGGCCGATTCGAATGGGTCCGCTGCCAGCCACCAAGGCTCGGCGGCCTCCAATCGGTAGCGCCTCATTTTCTTCCTCGTAAGTACTATAGAAATACGCAGTCTGAGCCTCGAACTCAGCTGCGCAGGTGTCGACCATCTTGTAGGTAGGCCGAATACCCCAGCCGTCGCGAAGGCTCCTTACTTCTTCCGCAGACCTATCCGTGAGCACTGCTATTGACGCGTCTGCAAAACCCATACGTTTAGCTTCAAGCATAAGATCAGCAGAGAGGTGTTCGTTCAGGAGACGTGCCTCCATCTCCGCGATGTGGTTAAGGGCACGGGTAAACCAAGGGTCGACCCCCGTCTTCACTGACAAATCTTCCGGTGTCAATCCGCGTCTCAGCGCCGCCAACAGGCCCCACAACCGGTCATCATTCGGGTGGAGGGGGAGATTGTCCGTGTACAACTTACCCTCGACTAGCCAATCGGGATGCTCCCAGAGAACCGACCGGCCCGTGATCTCCAAACATCGAATAGCCTTCTGGAATGCAGCTTCAAAAGTACGGTCAATCGCCATCACTTCGCCGGTTGCCTTCATCTGGGTGCCAGTGACACGATCACCGCCTGGAAACTTATCAAAAGGCCAACGTGGGATCTTGACGACGCAGTAATCAAGCGCGGGTTCAAATGCCGCCAAGGTCTTGCCCGTCACAGCGTTCGGTATGTCGTCGAGGTTCTTACCGACAGCAATCTTCGCGGCAACGCGTGCAATAGGATAGCCGGTAGCCTTGCTTGCAAGGGCAGAGCTCCTGCTCACTCTAGGATTCACCTCGATAACGTAGTAACGGCTAGATTCAGGCGTTCCCCCAGGGAGGGTGGCCCCAACCACATCGCCAGGAGCGAGGGCCAACTGAACATTACAACCACCTTCAATGCCCAACGCTCTAATAATCTTGAGGCTCGAAGAGCGCAACATTTGATAATCTTTGTCGGACAAGGTCTGACTAGGCGCTACGACGATACTGTCGCCGGTGTGCACCCCCATTGGATCCAAGTTCTCCATGTTGCAAATGGTGATGCAGTTGTCTGCACCATCACGCATCACTTCATACTCAACTTCTTTCCATCCAACAAGGGACTTCTCGATCAATACCTGGGTGATCGGACTCGCCCTCAACCCACTCTCAGCAATTTCGTCAAGTTCTTCGGCCGTATTCGCAATTCCCCCGCCAGTGCCACCCAAGGTATAGGCCGGCCGAACCACAAGGGGTAGCCCAAGCTCCTCAGCACTCCGACGTGCTTCCTCGAGAGACCCAACGATGGATGACGGTGGTGTGGGCTCCCCAATTTCTTTTAGGAGTTCCCTGAAACGCTCCCTATCCTCTGCATCCTTTATCGTTTCGAGCGGTGTCCCCAGAAGCCGAACATCGTACTTCTCAAAGATTCCGGCATCGGCCAACTCTACAGCTAGGTTCAGCCCAGTCTGGCCCCCGAGAGTCGGCAAGACTCCGTCTGGCCGTTCCCGATCTATGATTCTTTCGACCACCTCGACCGTCAGAGGTTCGATGTATACCGAATCCGCTATATCCTCGTCTGTCATGATCGTCGCAGGATTAGAGTTGACGAGAACGGTGGTAACCCCCTCTTCACGAAGCGCGCGGCACGCCTGGGTACCCGCGTAATCGAACTCCGCTGCTTGGCCAATGACGATCGGCCCGGATCCAATGACCAGCACCTTGCGAGGCTTACGTTGGGTGGTCTGTTGGGAGGTCACTCGTTATAAAGGTAGAGTGTTGTTGCGAACTCGGTGAGTATAGGCGACGTACTGATGCATGCTATCACAAGCACCACGGCGTTATCTCATTACTCGTTGCCCAATATCAAGTCCACTCTAACAGCGAACGGAAGGGCGGGCCTATGTCCCGCCCTTCCTAGTTGCGCCGTGCAGAATCCTAGAGCTTGTAAAAGTCGATCGCATTGAGGCCGCGGATGCGGTCTTGCTCGTCAATGGTCAACGACGTCATTTGCCCATTGAGCATCTCAACGAAGTTAGGGTAGAAGGCGTCCGGGTGAGGAAAGTCAGATCCCCATATGATTCGATCTGCCCCTAGCCACTGCGCGGTGAGCGCGAGCGTGGCCTCTTCAGGATCAAACGAGATCCAACCCTGCCGTTGGAAGTATTTCGTCGGCGTCGTCTTCAAATGAGGCACGACATGCCCCAAATGTTCGTAACGATGATCGAGACGCTCGAGCAACGAGATGAGCCAGCCACCACTCGATTCGAGGATGGCAAACCTCAGACCTGGGTATTTCTCTAACTTGCCGCCAACGATCAGGCCGGTAACAACATGCATCGCATCGACGGGGTGATTCACCGGCGCGCGCCCAAACTGTTGGATCAAGTCAGGACCGATCATGTCAAAGTAGCGCCCCGAACCGTACATATTGTCACCCGGAAACGGATGAAAGGCGATCGGTACGTCGAGTTCTTCTGCTACCGCGAATATGGGGTCGTAATAATCATTCCACCACCGAGCGTCTTCATTAGCGTGGCACGGTCGG
>CAZFLB010000267.1:0-10410 GCA_964518945.1 uncultured Acidobacteriota bacterium
AAATCCACCCCTATCATAGCGCCAACAGACAAATACTCGATTAGGTAGTCTCGAGAAGAAACTCCATCGATACTGTTAGGTAACACATGGTTAAATCCTAAGTCTTCTGCCAGACGTCTTCGATTGACGCCAAACGGATTCCCAGCCAAAGCTCCACAACCTAAAGCTAGCCCCAACGTGCGAACTTTCGTTTCACCAAGTCTTTCTCGATCTCTGTCGAGTGCCCAAAAATAAGCCAACAAGTACTGTGCAAACACCACTGGTTGACCTCTTCGAAGGTGAGTGTACCCAGGCATAACCACATCCACATGTTCCATAGCTTTTGCAAGTAAACTTTTCTGAAGGGCGTGCAAAAGAGAAACACACTTATCGATGGCACTAGCAAGATAGAGTCTCAAATCGGTCGCAGTGAGGTCGTTGCGACTACGACCAGTGGGGAGCTTTCCGGACACATGATGTTCAACTACCTCACCAAGTAGTCGTTCAACAGCCGTATGAATATCTTCATCATCTAGATCGAGTTCATTCCGAAGCCGATCTTCAACACTATCAAGCCCTTTTGAAATCAAAGCTAATTCTTCCTCATCAACAACACCCACTCTGTTCAGTTCACGAACATACGCTCGGTTTACGCGAATGTCTTCCAAAGCAAGCCTCTTGTCGAATTCAATCGACTTGCCCAACTGCTCAAGCTCAGGCGCAGTAGACTTAGCAAACCTTCCTCCCCAGAGTTTCATTTAGCCTCTTTCTTGTGACTAGCTAAGTAACGAATTTTCTGTGGGAGACCAAAAAGACGAATAAAACCCTCCGCATCCGACTGCCGGTAGACATCATCTTCTCCGAAAGTTGCGAATTCCTCTGAATACAGACTGTGCACCGAACGTCGACCTACTGCATCCGCGCGACCTTTAAAAAGTAAGACTTTCACCTCACCAGTTACAGTCTCCTGAGTGGTGTCCACAAAAGAATCAAGGGCCTCACGCAATGGTGAAAACCATTGGCCATCATAAACTATGTCCGCATACCGAATGGAAAGGTTCTCTTTAAAGTGAGCTGTCTCTCTATCAAGAGTAATACTTTCCAGAGACTGATGAGCTTCATGAAGAATTGTTCCTCCTGGGGTTTCATAGACGCCGCGTGACTTCATTCCCACAAGACGGTTCTCAACAATATCAACCCTGCCTACACCGTGTTTTCCCCCCAGAGTATTGAGTGCTTCCAAAAGAAGTACCGGTTCAAGTTTCTGCCCATTCACCGAAATAGGGCAGCCTCGTTCAAATTCAATAATCACATACTCCGGCTCGTCAGGGGCTTCCTTTGGAGAAACTGTTAACTGATAAAGGTCATCGGGAGGGCTAGACCATGGGCTCTCAAGAACACCACCTTCGTGGCTCAAGTGTAAGAGGTTCTGATCACGACTGTATAGATTTTCCTTAGTTTGGCTCAGTGGAATGCCTCGCTCCATTGCATAAGCCAGCGCATCTTCTCGTGAACGGATGTCCCACTCACGCCAAGGAGCAATGACTTTTAATTGTGGCGCAAGAGCCTGGAACGAGAGTTCAAAACGAATTTGGTCGTTACCTTTACCAGTACACCCATGAGCAAGAAACTCCGCTCCCTCATCAAGAGCAATTTCAACTTGGCGTTTTGCAATGAGTGGTCGCGCGAGTGACGTTCCAAGGAGATACCTACGTTCATAACACGCACCTACACGTAGCGCCGGAAACACATAATCACGAACAAATTCCGTGCGTAAATCTTCGACATAGGTTTTTGACGCACCTATGGCGGCAGCTTTTTCCGAAGCTGCTTCAAGGTCCTCTCCCTGACCAACATCAGCCAACATACATATAACTTCACAGCCATAATTTTCCTTAAGCCAAGGAACAATGACAGATGTGTCTAATCCACCAGAATACGCAAGGACGACTTTCTTTGTTTTCATATTACTTGCAACCATCCGATCTAAACATAGTATCATGCATATTTATTCATATTATTAAGTAGTTATGCAAACGCAACACTTTATCAGACAATAAACTTATACAACAAAGATCTTCTGTCAAACAATTGCCAATAAAGGTTTTCTTGGGATTAAAAAATGAAATTCCTCGGACATATTTAACTTCTCCTAACAAACCTTTAACCATGACCTATAAGGTTACGGAAATGCGGAGACCCGTTCAAGTCGATAAGCATTAGCTCTAACTTAGCTATAAATTATTAAAGTTTCGAGTCTCCAATGCCTCGACCACCGTATGCAAGTGCCATCGCTCGCTCTGTTACCTTTTCGTAGAGACGATCGAGAGAACCTCGGATTTCTGGATGCGGCTTCCAAAACAATGGCACACCAAAACTCTTAAGCAACGAAGACGCAACCTCCGGCGGGCGAACCGAAATAGTTACAGTCGAAAAACTGTCTCCTAGTTTCCAATAATTTGGTATTAGTTTCTCCAAAGATTGGTGTTCAGAGTCATCCACATCTCGTCCTGCAGCTTCTGCAGCACGAAGGTGACGTAGTTGCCTTAAAATTTTTTCACGACTCAGGCCACGCCAACGAAACAATAAAAACGGGTCCTCTTCCAATTTTTCAGCAAGAGCAAAATTGGTAGCAAGGATATGATTGCATAACAAAGCCTCATCAGCGCAAGAACAATACATGGTTAGTTCATTGGGTGAATTTGGAAATAACGAAAGTCCAACACCAGAAAAAGCACTTTCAATGTTTCCGGGTACCTGTCCAGATAAAAGTTTAGCTGCAAAAAGCGCTTGTGATGCGAGTGCTTTTACCGCTTTTTTCCATTCATCTTCTGAAAAAGCTTGGATGACAATCTTCGCTTTATATGGTTCATAGCGAGAACCTTGAACTTCGGAAGTAACAATGCTTGCATTAACATCTAGGGATAGAACTCTTTCTAAATGAGTGTTGCTCTCGTTCGACTCAAGATGCCCTTTCAGTCCAACAGACTTCATAACGACATGCCATCGCTCCAACCACCAGCGTCTGTCTAATTCATTTGAACTCGAAGTCATAGCCTCATCCCTCGATTGCTTCAGAGCGAAGTTCGAACAACTCTCGTAGATTTTCCGTGGTGAATTCTGTAATCCAAGTATCTCCAGATTGAATAACTGCGTCAGCAAGTTTCTTTTTTCGATCGGCGAGTTCGTCTATTCGCTCTTCAATTGTTCCAGCACAAATGAATTTGTACACAGCAACAGATTGTGTCTGCCCGATTCTAAATGCCCTATCCGTTGCTTGATCCTCGACCGCCGGATTCCACCACCTATCAAAATGAAAAACATGACACGCCTCAGTTAAATTTAAACCAAAGCCACCAGCCTTCAGAGATAGAATGAAAATCGGAGGACCGGACGGATCCTCCTGAAAAGAAACGATCATCTTTTCACGCTCAACTGAAGGGACACCTCCGTATAAAAAAGACACGTTTACGGAAAGTGTTTCTCGCAAGTGCTTTTGAATGAGTTTGCCCATCTCTACGTATTGAGTAAAGATTAATGCTTTGTCCCCTTCCGCTAAAACCTCCTCCAACATCTCAGTCAAACGTGTAAGTTTTCCAGAACGATTAACAAGGGTACTCCTGTCAGCCAAATAGTGTGCCGGATGGTTACAGATTTGCTTTAGTCTCGTAAGTGCAGCTAGAACCTCCCCCTTCCGGCCAATACCTTCAGAATTCTCAATCCGCTGTAAACTTTCCTGAACCACGGCTTCATACAAAGTTCCCTGCTCCTGTGTAAGTGTGCAGTAAACTTTCATTTCATTTTTAGATGGCAAGTCACGAATAACAGTGGAGTCCGTTTTGAGTCTTCGAAGAATGAAAGGCTGAACGAGTCTACGTAGTTCTTCGGCAGCATCACTTGAACGGTAACGCTCTATCGGAAGCGCGTAATTACGGCGAAAAGATGTTTCCGAACCAAGGTATCCAGGGTTCAAAAACTCCATAATCGACCAGAGTTCTTGTAGGCGATTCTCTACAGGCGTTCCCGTAAGAGCAATCCGCCGAGGAGCCTTTAGGCGTCTTAAAGCCTTCGTTTGCTTAGCTTGTGGGTTTTTTATATTTTGAGCTTCGTCTAGTACAAGACCACTCCACGAAACTGTCTCCAGCTGCTCAAGGTCTCGGTGTACCAAACTATAAGTCGAAACAACGAGCTGGTGCTCTTCGGCCTCTCTCTTGAAGTCATCACCCCCGTACCGTTGAAGGCCATGATGAACAAGAACTTTCAAACTCGGTGCAAATCGTTCTGCTTCTTTTCGCCAGTTGCCAACGATAGAAGTCGGGCAAATGAGAAGAACGGGTCCGCTGAAGTCATTTTTCTCTTGGAGCTGTAGCATTAAAGCTAAAACTTGAATCGTCTTACCAAGCCCCATATCGTCAGCCAGACACGCTCCCAAGCAAACCTTACCAAGAAAGAGAAGCCAAGATAGTCCTTGACACTGGTATGAACGCAGTGACCCTCGGAAGGTGTTTGGTTGGTCCACGTTGGGAATGATCGCCTGATCCATCAACTGAGACAGAAATGACTCTACCCACCCCGTTGCGGTCAAATTTGTCACTGGGAGCTTTTTGTCTCCAAGACGTCCAAGCTTTAGCTGCAGTACATTTCCAAGGGTCATTTCCGAAGTCCCTGGCTGTAAACGAATCGCTGTAAGAATTTCCTCAACCCTCTTTGGAGAAAGTTCAATCCACTCTCCACGAACATTAACGAGAGAGCGTTTCATTTCGACCAGTTTCAAAAACTCATCTCGACTCAACAGCTCAGAGCCAAGCGCAACTCTCCAGTCAAATTCAACAATGGCATCTAGCCCAAGCCGCCCCTCTGTACTCTGTCTCTTTTTTTCGTAAGGGGAAATATGTAGGCTCAAACCAACGCTGTTCTCTCTCTGTCCCCACCATGAAGGTAAGAGAACACCGTAACCACTCTCTTTTAGTAGAAATGCTCCCTCAGTCAGAAAAGCATAAGCCTGTTCCTCATCGAGTATGCATAACTCAGGTCTAGATTGTTTTAAACTTTCTTCTATCGGCTGGAAAAGTGCGGCTGCCAGACCAAGTGCCTCAAGCACAAACTCCTGCGGCCGTTCCAAGCGTCTTTCAAGATACTTCAACGAAGCGCCGCCATGCTCCCAAACCCTTGCTAAGGGAAGGAGAACGCTTTCGTCGTCAAGCGCTTGAAGAAAATAACTAAGTGCCCACTCTCTCTCAACTGATTCATCATTATCAGAAAAAGAAATTTCAGGCGAAACCAACCGGAAAGCAATGCGAAACGACACATTTTTTTTGCCATCAACTTCAGGTCTCCATTTACTTAGGTCTTCTTTCAATAATTGGACTTCTTGGTCTGTACCTTCAAAAGTTGCATCAGCTGCTACGAGCGAAGATGCAAATTGTTCTCCACTGGTCTCAACAAAACGCGGGCGGAGTCGTAACCTTGAAGCTGCTCGTCGAACAAAGTGATCGGTTGTTGCATTGAGAAAATTCAACAAGAGCTCATCAGGTCGCCTTGCTTCACCACCGACAAACGAACGGCATACCGGTGGCATCGCTAAACTAAGCGCTTCGATTCGGTCAAGTTCTTCACCAATTAGTAATTTCCAGCGGGCTTCTGATTGATAGCCATTGCCTACTAACGAAGGCAAGAACCGTTGGCGAGCAAGCATTTCTAATCCGAGTCGTGCTGCTGAGGACCAAAACACCAAATCCGAACCTAGCGAAATCCGCTGAGGCAACAAAGTGTCTTCCGAAGGCAACATGGAGAGCCAAGAAAAAGCCGAACCGGGCGTAAGGTCAAGACCACAAACATTCCAATTACTTAAATAGAGCCTTTCAAGTGAAGTATCTACTCTATGAAAAGAGTGCTCTGGCGACGGTACGGGAACATTGTCATCTGTGGGAAGAAGCAACGTCACCGTACTTACTTCGCTGTCAGTAGGAGCATCTTCATCTGAAAGTACAGCTAACAATTCAGCTTCCACTAAAGAAGATTCCAACTGATAAGGATGGCTTTGGTTCGAAGTCTCAGTTTCAGAAACAGGTAGAGACTCTCCCCATAGAAAGAAACGCTGTTTGTTTGGCAGCCATGTTCCGTGTGCAACAATCATTTGGTCTAGGCGTTCAAAAAAGCGGACCTTGAGGACAGATGAATCACGATACCCTCTGCGCCACGAAAGTTAATGATGTGCAAACATGTGTCGAATGGCGGAGAGGGTGGGATTCGAACCCACGTGCCCGGTTACTCACCGGACAAGACGCTTTCGAGGCGCCCCCGTTACGACCACTTCGGTACCTCTCCAAAACCTAGTTGCCCAATGACTCACACTCTATACATTTAGATGGCGACGTTGCTGAAAAAAATCCTTCAATATTTTTTTACACTCTTTCTCCATAACTCCCGTTTCTATCGAAAACCGATGAGATGTTTTTATCTCTTGAAGATTGAACAAAGATGCAACGGCTCCAAACTTAGGTTCAGGAGCTCCATATACCAAAGCACCTATACGTGCTTGAAGAATCGCGCCAACACACATCATACAAGGCTCTACAGTAACGTAAAGCGTCAAAGGCCCCAGCCGATAATTCCCGACCTCTCTTGCCGCCTTGCGTATTGCGATAATCTCTGCGTGTCCGGTAGGGTCCACGGACTGAATCAACCGATTGAAGCCAGATGCTACAACTTTCTGACCGTTAGCCACGACAGCCCCAATCGGCACCTCACCTAAACGAAGCGCTTGCCGCGCTTCCTCCAGTGCGAGCCGCATCATTTGTTGCTGGGTCTCGATTGTCCCTTACCTCGCTCCATTTTGAGAATACCTGACTCTGAAGTTCTCCGCAAGACCTCAAAAATGTTGCGGGTGTACATGTCAATGAAGCCAGAACACTACTTAGTTAACAATGAACACTCAATCTGAGACAACGCCTGCTGCCTCAAGTGCCTTCAAAGCAAATGTCGTACCTGTATGAGTAAGAAAATTCAAGGTGTTGGGAATATTCTTTAAAGACTGAGTCCACCAATGACCGCGTAACCGTTGGTTTGCCTTAAGCCAGGCTACCCCTCTTTGAACCGCCTGATCTGATGCAGGAACACCAGCCTGCATCAGTACATACATGACGAAGCCTGTACCGTAACCATCGCTTTCAATAGTGACCCTAGGGTCTGACTGTGCACCATCGCCTTGCCGCCAATCTCCTAGGTTTCCAGAAGCCCAACCACCATCAGGACGCTGAAGATTGCGAAGTTCCTGGATCCAGGCTTCCTTTTGTTCCTCGGTCACCAATCCTTCGACGTATCGACCGGCCCACAACATCATGCCCCGGTTTTGAATATTTACAGGTTCATTCTCGGATAGATAACGGCGGACCCGCTGCATACCCTGCCGTGCCACTGCTGTCTGCATATAACTGTCCGGTGCCAAACCACCAACAATAGCCATCAATGTCACACCAAAGTGATAGTCACTTTCGAACGGTAGCCAATTACAGACAACCCAGTTCGACCAGTGCCCTTCAGGCTCCTGCAAACTCCAGGCACGATCTAAAGCCTTAATAACTTCAGAACTTAGTTCCCCCTTGCTCTGCAATTCACTGATGGCCAAAAACGCTGGTGTAGCCACAACATACGTATCCTCAAGGTAAGTATTGTTTTTACTATTAGATGCAGCCGCCTCAAGAGCTTTTTGAGCATCTTCCATGTGTGCATCTTCAGGCAATGGCCAAGAGCGTATAAACTCTCTAGCATCTTCCTGCACTTCTTGATAGCCCGGTCGATTGTTAATCATTGAAGGCGGCAAGGTAAGGAAAAATCCGTTCGTATGACAAGTAACGCATCCATACCGATCACCCCAACTTGTCGCCACTCCTTCTATAAAATCTACCGAGCGTTCTATTGAAAAAATCTCAGCAAGTGGGTCTTCGCGCGCATATGGTCCTAATCCATCAGCAGCTATATCTGCCAAGTAATTAGCAGGATAGTCAGGTGAATCCCGAAAAGCCCTGTAAAGCTTCGAATATCTCCTTGCTTCAGCCGCTGCGTACTCGTGATTGTGTTGAATACGCTCCGCTTCCGCTACTTCATATTCTTGATTATGTTGAACAGGCTCCGAGTGCTCACAACCGAAAAGGATCGATACTGCCAGGGCCGTTATCAAGGGCTTAGAGCAAGTCAAAAAAACCACGGCATTTTCTTGTTGGGTAAAACGCTGACTGTGCATTTTTCTGATTCTCCCAAGAACACCAAGAATAGTTTTATCTCTTGATCGTCATATTATAATGTGATTCTAACCTTATTATTTAAAAGTCGATTTTTGATTCAACTAACTCCCCCAAAAAAAAGTTTAAACGGCAACTTGTGCGATCTTAAAAAAATTACTAAAATACTACCCGTGCATCATTCTCTGATAATGCGTTTTCTAATGTTGGTGATGCTAACCCTTGCCCTTACAGGAAACGCCTTTGCCTCAACACAACACGAAGAGAATGATGAAGATAGGTGCGTTGTGTGCAAAACAACGCGCGAATGTTTGACCTTTTCAGTAGAAAAACTAACCTCTCTAACACCCCAATCTACTGAGACTAAAGTTCGTTTTCTGAATGAACTGCTCTATAACCATACCCCCCTTGACACGACGCCACCTCGAGCTCCACCTCTCTAAAATTTAACCTCAAACTTCAAAACTCCTAGTCTGTCAGTTGGTCCCTGTTCACCAGGGATTTTTCTAAAAATGAGGTGTAAGCTCCAAATGCGATTATTTAAGTCTTGTGTTTTACAAACCATACTAATTTGTGCGGTCTTCAGTTTAGAAGGTCGTACTTTCGAACAACCAGCTGAAACTGTAAAAGGCGCTGTAACTCTGGATACAACTGGTGAACCTGTACATGGTGCTACCGTAATCCTACTAGGTCTCGGCTTACACACCACAACAGACGAAGACGGCCAGTTTGTAATCAAAGATGTGCCTCTAGGAACCCATCAGTTGTTGGTCGAACGGGAGCACCTTACCGCTGATCGCCACGAAGTAATAGTAGTATCCGGTCAGACCGTAACTGTATCCATCCCACTAACTCTCTCTCCCATTCACGAGTCTGTCACTGTAACAACAAGCACACGAGGTGCAGCAACAACTTTCGAGCAGTTCAACGCCATCACATCACTTGACTTGTTTGAACTCAGTAAAGATTTGTCTGGCAACCTTGGCGAAACACTACAAAACGAAGCCGGAGTTACGAAACGAGGAATGGGACCCGCATCAAGTCGGCCAGTTATCCGTGGATTCGATGGAGACCGTGTCCTTATCATGCAGGATGGTATAAGAACTGGCGACCTATCCAGTCAGTCTGCTGATCATAACGTTAGTATCGACCCCGCAAGTCTCGAACGGATAGAAATCATCAAAGGCCCAGCAACACTTCTATACGGTTCGAACGCTGTAGGGGGTATCGTGAACGCAATTACTCCACAGGACAGTTTTCGCACTTCTCAGCCCCAAGGAATGAAGGGGACCGTAGTCCTTGATGGGGGAACGGCAAACAGCCAGTTAGGTGGAAACGCTAACATCCACTATGGAAAAGGAGATTTTCTGGCTTGGGCTGCTGCTGGTTCAAGAAAAACCGACGACTACGCAACGCCTATCGGGCACATCGAAAACTCAAAATCCAAACTTTCCAATGGCAATGCTGGAATAGGGTGGTTTGGGCCAAACCGTTTTTTTTCAATTGGTTATGGAGTCGAAACCGGTCGCTTTGGCATCCCGGGCGCCGGCGATTTACATAGCCACCTCCATGGGGAACACGAAGAAGAAGGTTTTCACGAAGAGGAACACGAAGAGGGGCACGAAGAGGGACATGAAGAGGGACATGAAGAGGAAGAGTTTTTTATCGACAATGATCACCAGAGACAAAATTTACGTGTAGACTTTGGGTTCTCTGAGATCAAAACTGATTTGCTAGATTCAGTCCGTTTTACCATCCAGCGCATCAACTGGGACCACAACGAATTAGAGATTGACGAAGGGATCGAATCCATCGGAACCGCTTTTACCAATGACATATATCTTTTTCGTACTGAGTTCGAACAGAACCACACGTCGAAGTTAACTGGTCGTTTCGGAGTCTGGTACAAGCATCGTGATTATTTAGCCGTCGGAGAAGAAGCTATCACTCCTCAAACAAAACAACAATCCTTTGCTGCATTTGCTTACGAAGAACTCAAATTAAACTCAAAAACAACAATATCGTTTGGAGGAAGACTCGAATACAACGACTACAACCCGGCACAAATGGAAATAGAAGAACATCATGACGACCACGAAGAAGAAGACCATCACGGCCACGAAGAAGAGCCTCACGACGATCACGAAGAAGACGCGCCTGCAAGTACGCCGCGCCCATTCCCCGGAGCTTC
>CAZFLB010000268.1:0-3759 GCA_964518945.1 uncultured Acidobacteriota bacterium
TTACAAGAGTATATATTGGTGATTTGCAAGGTAACATTTGGAAGTTAGTAACGAACGATGTAGATCCTAACAATTGGGAGCTAAATGTTTTAGCAGAACTGGGAAAGGAGCAGCCCATCACAGCACCCGTTGCGCTGGTTAAAGATGTTAATAACCAACAAGTGTACGTGACAGTTGGCACTGGTGGTGACCAGAGGGTCGACTCCTCTGTTGTGGAATTTAAGTTTGTGGCGTTGCTGGATACTGATTTAGAGGGAGTTAACACGACACAGTACCCTCTCGGGTCTGTGCCTTTGTGGGAGAAAACTCTCGATTCGGAAGAACGTGTTTATGTCGCACCGGTAGTTATTGGCAAAGTTGGAAACGTTGTGCCTCCAGTAGTCTTTTTTGCTGGGTCAAGACCTTACTTTAATGGTGCCACTTGTGAAACTGAGTTTTTTAGTTCTTTGTACGCACTTGGGATCTTTAGTGGGATGGCGGAGGTGGATTTTGATGGAGGGGGCAATGATGAAAGTATCGATCTCGGGGAAGGTAAGGTGACCGGGCTTTATGCCCGTGGTAACAATCTCTATGTGTCAGAGAGCGGAGGTCTTGGGTCAGAGGGTAGTCTTTCTGCATATGGTGACGGTGATTTTTCTGATGAAGTAACTGCTGGAGGGGCGAATTTTGCTGTTCAGATCCTTGTGAATGGTTTTCGATTGTCACCATTTTAGGTCCGTGGCCGGGGACGTCGGACCATCGCGCCCGGGGCGCTTAGCTCTCCGGGCGCTTTTTAGCATCTGTGTTAAAAGAATAATTGGCGCTAGAATACGTTCAGGAACTGTCTTAGTAGTTGGAGGTCTATTAACCCCTAGAAGTTAATGCAATAGGAGTCTATTGGTAATGGGAATTAAGAAATCCACGCTGGTGTTGTTCTGCTTTTTTAGCTGCTCGAATCTGTTTTCTGCTCAGTCGTTAGCAGAGATTGCCGTTAAAGAAAGACAGCGTAGAGGAGCTAATACGCACAAACCAGCAAAATTCATTTCGTATTTTGATCTGACCCACACCTATGGAGTGAAGGCAGTGATAAAGAGTCAAGCCGATGTTGAAGTAACGGAGGATGTTGAAGAACTAGTAGAGCAGGTTTTGGTCGGTCCGAGCTCTACAGATGAAAGAAATACACCTGAGTATTGGCGTCAACGTGTCGAGGATCTTAATGACGCTATACTTCGGTTTGAGAATGCTCTCGATTCAGAAGACTGGGGGAATGGACAACGTATAGGCGTTGACCCTCGAGGACAAAAAAACCTTAATCGTCGAGAAAATCTTCAGAGGCAACTTCAAGCTGCTAAAGAAAATCTCTTGTCGATACGGAACGAGGCTCGACTTGCAGGCATTCCCCCTGGCTGGATTCGTTAGCAGTTTATGGTTATTAGACCGTTATGAATAAATCGAGGCAACTTGAGGCGTAGTTTTTATAGGCTTTAGTATAAAGATGTGGGACGGATCCGGGGCTTAGTTATGAATTTGCTGAAGAGAAATTCCCAACAACAAACGAACAGCTTTGGAACTTGCAAAGGCTTCTCTCTCATAGAGGTTTTGGTGTCAAGTCTAATTACCATTATTGTAATGGCTTCTGTTTTTACGTTGTTATCTCGTGCCCAACGTTCTTTTGAAAGGGAGCCTGAGATCGCAGATCTTCAGCAGAGCGCACGTTCTGTCCTTGATATGGTGTCACGAGATATTCTGCAGGCAGGTTCTGGGTTGCCTCCTGAGTTTCCGGCCTTTAGTCGTATTAATGGTGCTGGTGATGGTGCAACAACGGATGTACTTGAGGTTTTTGGCATGTTCCATCAATCTGGGAACCTTTATTTGGACCCTGAGCTCGTGGCGGGCTTTCTTGGAAATGATGTTCAGATGAACGCAAATACTACGAATTTCCAAGTTGGCGATATGGTGATTGTTTATAATGATGCGCCGAACAACGGATTAACTCCTCAGCCTCCCCAATGGGCTTTGGCCAATGTGACGGATATCGTTGAGGACCCTCTTAATCCTATTGTTCAGGCACTAGTTACATTGGATTATGGTGTTTATGACCCTCAGTACAGCAATTATCCTTTTGATGGAGCTCCTAATCCGCCGACACAAGCAAATTTTTTTGCTGGTGACGGTAGACTACCTTTGATGACACGTGTTGCTGTTGTTCGATATTTTACCGTAACAGACGATCCTGCCACATATACCGGACCCCCACCCGAAATACTCATGCGTGACATGGATTTTTCTGGAGTTCCGCAGGAGGTGGGTTATTTAGAGAATTTCCAAATAACCTACATGATTGGTAGTATCGGGCAGGTAGAGCAGCAAAATCCTCCGAACCCAGTTGTCGATCTTGCTGGTTTGGCTTTGACAGCTGAGAATATGCTGTCGGGTGTTCGGGTGAGTCTAACAGCTCGGTCGATAACAGCTGGGATGGAAGGGTCGTCTGAAGGTGCTATGGGACCAGATGATGATTTTGTTCGCAAAGGGTTTTCTACCAGTGTGAACCCTAGAAACGTGAGCGCTGCTCTGGAGGCACGTGTTTTAAGCGAACTAATGCAGTAGTTTGGCTGTAAATAGTCTGTGTGTTTTGAAATGGTGGTGCGCTTGATGCTTAGCCGCTATTTAAGAAGAATTATCTTTTTTGGCCGTAATGAATAGCGACGATACCTCCAGTCAGTTGCTTGTATTGTGAGTTATGAAAACCATTCTGAATCATAATTTCATTAAGCTCGTCCGGCTTGGCAAACCCAATGATTGACTCGGCAAGATATTGATAAGCGGTGCGGCGGCGACTAAGCAACTTGCCGATATTCGGAACGATCACATTTAGGTATAACTTGTAAGGGAGTTTGAGCCAAAAGTGTTGTGGGTGAGAAAATTCAAGGATCGCAATATTGCCTCCAGGTTTTAAGACTCTATATAGCTCTCTCAGCCCATCATTTATGTTAGAAAGATTACGTATGCCAAAAGCGATTGTTGCTGCATCAAAAGTGTTACTAGGAAAAGGTAATGATAAGGTGTCTGCCGCTACTAATTTTAATGGATTGCTTACTTGGTTAGATTTTGCCTTTGCGTGCTTGAGCATGCTCCAAGTGAAGTCGCAAGCAAAACACGAGGCTTTAAAGTTGATTTCGATAGCAAGGTCACCAGTTCCACAGCACAGGTCAAGAGCACGATCTTTGGAACGAAGGTCTAGGGTCCTTACGACTTCGCGACGCCACAAACGATCGATTCCGAAGCTCAATACTCGATTAAGTAGATCGTAACGAGGAGCTACTTCTTCGAACATTTGGCGGATTACTTTAGGGTCAGGCATCTTAGTTAGCGGCCTACTCCAAGAGTTTTAATCGCCCAAGCTATTTCCTCTTCTGGAAAATTTGGGATTATATCTACTTTTCCCCAACCGACGGGAAGTATGAAACGCAATCCTGTCGAAGATTGTTTCTTATCATTTTGTATTCCTGCCATAATTTTTCGTAAAGATATTTGACCAAGTTTTGGCAACGGTCCTACCTTACGAATAGTAGATTCCAGCCGTTTGACATCCATCGCGTTCAATGTGGATCGGTGCTCGGCCAATCTCACAGCCCCTATCATCCCCCAACCGACGGCCTCTCCATGACGTAAAAAACTGTACTTAGATGCTACTTCTAACCCGTGCCCAATGGTATGACCAAAATTTAGTATCCGTCTTAGTCCGTTTTCTCGCTCATCCTTGCGGACAACCTCCAGTTT
>CAZFLB010000269.1:0-8188 GCA_964518945.1 uncultured Acidobacteriota bacterium
TGTCTTTAAGCTTCGAAGCGTACTGGCCGGCCATTTTGTTGGTTACAGTTGTTTTTCTATGGTGGATGCGTGGTGAAACAAGTACTTCGTTGTCATCTTCACATCTTAATATTCTTACATTTCTGCGTAGTTTTGCCGTAGCCTTTCTTGTTTTGGCACTTATGCGCCCTCTTTTATATCGACCAACGAAGGCGATTTCTGCTGTCTTTGCACTAGACGTTTCAAAAAGTATATCGCCAGAATTTTTGGATGCGGCAATCCAATGGGCTCGTGATGCTGTTGAGCTAGGAAAACCGCAGCATGCCCGATTTATTGGTTTTGGAGCAAGTTCTGCAGTTGTTGAGACTGCAGATGAGTTGGGGACTTTGCCTGTTCATGAAGCGGGTCCATTTGTGCCCAATTCGAAGACGTCTGACAAGCAAACCGTAAGATCGATTGATCAAAGTGGGACGAATATAGCTTTGGCAGTGCGGCAAGCGATGACTAGCTTCGCGTCAAATCATTTAAGGAGGCTCGTTCTCATTACAGACGGGCATGAGACCGAAGGTGAGATTGAGGAGGTGATTCCTGAATTACAGAGCCTCGGGGTTAGGGTTTTTACTGTTCCTGCTGCTGTTCGGGGCAATAATGACAGCTGGGTTGAAGCCATCAATGTTCCAACTGGTGTTCGCTCTAAGGAGATGATCGAAGTCTCTGTGCTTGTTTTTAGTCGCGTTGCAAACGATGCGACAGTAGTTCTTGATGTTGGCCAATCAAAAGTTGCCAGTAAAGAAATTAGGCTGGAACCCGGTTTTACGAAAGTTTCTTTTGAGACTCGACTCCCCAATGAGGGGTCTGTGGCTTTGCAAGCTAGTGTCGATGTGGTTGGCGACCCGTATCCAGTTAACAATTTTCTTGACCGAACGGTCACCGTACGCCCCGCGCCACAAGTTTTATATGTGGAAGGGCATATGCCGAGCGCCCATTATTTGCAAAATGCGCTCGTTTCCGAGGGGTTGGACGTCTCTGTACGTTCGCAAGGTAATTTGCAATCCGTTTCGTGGGCTGATTTTGATGCAGTCATTTTGAGTGACGTTTCTATAGAAAGTTTGACTGAACGAACGCAACGAGCGATCGAAAGGTACGTGCGTGACGAAGAGGGCGGGTTTATTTTTGCATCCGGTGAATCAAGTTATGGGGAAAATGGTTACTCAGATACGATAATTGAGCGCGTCCTTCCAGTTAACTTTCGACTTGAGGAAAAATGGAAGGATCTTTCTCTGATTATTGTTCTCGATAAATCCTACAGTATGTATGGGAGAAAGATAGCTCTCGCAAAAGAAGCTACGAAGGCCGCCCTTGATTTACTTGAGGACAGTCATCGATTTGGTGTGGTGACGTTCGACTGGAATCCGTACACGACAATCCCATTACAACTTGCTTCAAATAAGGATTGGATTAAGGAAGGAATCAGCCAGATACAGGCCAGCGCTCAGACAAACATTTACCCTGCGCTAGAGCGCGCATTTGAACAATTGGTTGAAAGTCCCTCTAAAGTCAAACACGTGATCTTGTTGTCTGACGGAAAAACATATCCGGATGACTACGAAGATTTGGTCGAAAAAATGACGGATGAGGAGATAACGGTTTCAACTGTTGCGGTTGGGGAGGAGGCTGATCAAGAACTTCTAGCTGATATTGCTGAGTGGGGAGATGGTAGAAGCTATTTCATTAAGGATGCTGAGAGAGTCCAGCAAATTTTCATTGAAGAAACCCAAATTGCATTAGAGACGACCCTTATTGAAGAGCAGTTTTCCCCATTAGTTAAACAAGATATTAAAGCATTAAGGGGTGTTGATTTTGAGAGTATCCCAGATTTACGTGGCTATGTGAGTACTTTGGCTAAGGAAACAGCTGAGGTTGTGTTGGAGGCGCAAGAGGAGGACCCACTGCTTGCTCGTTGGCACTATGGCATTGGGCGTTCTGTGATGTTCACTTCGGATGTGAAGAATCGGTGGGCTACAGAATGGTTAGAGTGGGACGGGTACGGAAAGTTTTGGGCGCAGTTGGTTAGAGAGCCGCTTCGTCGAAACGATGGCGCAGAGATTGACTTTAACGTTGAGAGACGGGGTGACAACGCAAAAATTGAGTTAAGTGTTGTTGATAAGGAAGGAAGGTATCCGAAGCAACTGACACCAATGTTAACGGTTACCGACCCGAGCAAGACACAAAACTCTTTACCAATGCGGCAGACAGCGCCAGGGATTTATCAAGCAAGTGTGTCAGTATCTCACTCAGTGGGTGAGCCTTGGCGTTTTGACTTGGATGAGGACACAATCCCTATTGATGAGTTAACTGACGTTGGAAAGTCTCTCGATCTGTTTTATTCTTATCCTGACGAGTACCGTTTTTATCCTCCAGATCGCACACGACTGGAATCGATTGCTAGTGTTACCGGAGGCGTCTATCAGCCTGAGAAGGAAGACGTCTTTACAGACTTTAATGAATCGGAACTTGTTCCAACGGAGCTTTGGCCTTTGTTAGTGTCGCTAGCATTGTTATTGTATTTGATAGATTTGGCCCTAAGGCGTGCACCGTGGATTTTGGAAAGGTTACAAGCAGGGAGGAAGCAGGCCGGTGTGAGTTCTTTCTTGAAACCAGATGTTGTTAATTAATGCAGTTTGTTAGAAATTGGACTCGAATACTAATTTCGTCGTGGATAATGTCGGTAATGCGCTGTACATGTTCGTTTTGGTTGCTGCCGACCTAGTCGGGTGGGTACCAACGACCCGGAGGTTCCCATGCACCTTCATCGTTTTGAACGGTTAGAACTCGAACGCCACTTTCGGTTACAGTGAGCGTGTGCTCATATTGTGCGGATAGTGCACCGTCATCAGTGACTGCAGTCCAACCGTCGGGAAGAAGTCGCATTTTCCATGTGCCTACATTAATCATCGGTTCTATAGTGAAGACTAGCCCCGGAACGAGTCTTAACCCTCTCCCAGGTTTGCCAAAATGTGGAACCTGAGGGGCCTCATGAAAACCGCGTCCAGTTCCGTGCCCAACGAAATCCCGGACCACTGAATAACCGGCAGATTCAGCATGTGATTGGATTGCGTGACCGACGTCACCTAGGCGAACTCTAGGACTTACGATTTCTATTCCTTTCCGATTACACTCGAGCGTACGCTTAAGCAGCTGCATTGTTTCTTTGTTTACAGTTCCAACTGGTATGGTCGATGCGTTGTCGCCATGAAAATTGTCTACAATCAAGGTGACATCGATACCGACAATATCTCCATCGTTTAAAACGATCTTGCTATTGGGGATTCCATGACAGATTACGTTATTGACGGATGTGCAAATGCTTTTAGGATAACCTCGATAGTTTAGAGGAGCTGCTATTACATGGTGTTTCTTGGCAAATTGTACCTGTAAATCATCGATGTCTTGCGTCGTTATTCCAGGTTCGACTTGACGTATGATCCATTGGAGGCATTGCGATGCTAATCTCCCCGCTGTTGCAAGCTTCTCTACTTCGTCTGGGGTTTTAATGAAGACAGATCCTGAAGACTCGTAGACGCTCGAATTATCCATTATGTTATTGGAGATATATTACTTCCAAAATATCACTCGGTTAATGAATAATGTTGTTCTTATCTTGTCTGTTGTGACACTTCTTTGTCGGCCGCATTTTTTTCTTGTTGCTAGATATTTCTATAGCTTATCCGCATATTCTCCTAAGATCTGTATCCTTTGATTTGGGTTGTTGAATGTCGTGTTTTGTTTTCTTGCGATAGAAAAGAGAAAGATTCCGAGTACTATCCAGAGAAGAATAATCGCCCACTCTTGAGGCCAGACTAAGGCGGAGGGGCTCCCCGGAAGATATAAGCATATGAAAATAATTGTAGCAGTGGTTGCCAATGGGCCTATAACGTGGGGAGAGAAAACGCGATACGGCCTTTTCAGATTTGGGTAGAGCTTGCGTATACGAATAAACGATACGGTCACAAAAAAATAACTCAGTACTGTCGCCAATCCTCCAGAGTTAACTAGCCAGACTAGAACTTGGCGTCCGAAAAATGGTGCGGACAAGGACAAGGAAGTCAATAATAGTATGACTGCTACTGGAGATTTGTATCGAGGGTGGAGGCGGGCAAACACTGGGGGTAACATACCGCCACGAGCCATTGCATAAAGTAAGCGTGAGGCACCCAGAAAAAAGGCTTTCCAGCTTGTCAGTATGCCTAAAAGACCACCGAAAATAAGCGCTCTTGTTCCCCAGGATTGACTATACAAGTGAGCCATTGCGTCTGCAGTAACAAGTTCAGAATTTATACGAGCAGTTTCATCTAAAGTAAGGCCGACTGTCCACATTACCAAAATGTACCAACTGGCTGCGCATATAATTGCGAGTAAAACAAATCTGCCGACGGTACGAAAGGGTAGGGCAATTTCTTCGGAGATCTGAGGAATAACGTCGAAACCAAGAAAAAAAAATGGAGTCATAATCAGTACACGTAGAAATCCTTCGGAAGTCGTGAATTTTGGTTCGAGATTTGACAGATCTCCGAAGATATTTCCGGGGACAAAAAAACTTAGACCGATTAACAAGAGCGTCGCTGCCGCGACACCTTGAACGAATGAGGACATCCGGACACCGAAGAAATTAATGATACCTATGCCAATGGTGCCGAGAAAGCCAACGGCCACCCATGATAAATAAATTTTTGACCCTGCAATGCTGTAGAGGTACCCATGACTCAGACCGTTGGTTAAGTATCCGATGACTGTAGGCAGCGATACTACCTCGAAGGCAACAACAGTCATGTATGCGAGGACAAGCATCCAACTGCAGGCATAAGAACCAGTTGGCCCTATTCCGACGTATGTGAAGGTTAGTTCGCCACCCGCTCGCGGCAGAGCAGAAGTAAGCTCAGCATAAAGTAGGCCTATTAGTATTACCATTACTGACCCACAGGCAAAGGCAAGCGCAGCTCCTAAAGTTCCGGCTAAAACGATCATTTCACCCGTCAAGACAACCCATCCCCAGCCAATCATTGCTCCAAACGACAATGACAAAATGTCGAGTCTTCCGAGTACCTTAGAGAGACTGCTGAAATTCTGATGTCTTGTGCCAGTTTGTATTGTTTTCATAGGACTACGAATGTTTGGAGAAGCTTCTTGTTGGCCTAAAGTGATATTTTTCGCATCACAAACCGGGGGAGGTTGCGTATTACGAACATTATGTAACGCCAGATACGTGGAGTGTAAGAAACCGGAACCTCTTTTTCGATAGCAATTAAGGTGTGTTTGGCAACCTGTTCTGGCGTTCCGGAAAAAGGGGGTGGCTGAATTGATGCAGTCATACCAGTTTTAATAAAGCCTGGTTTAATGCAGACAGTTCTAAGCCCTTGGGAGTAATACTTGTGATCGAGTCCTTCCAAATAGTTCGATAGGCCTGCTTTACTTGCACCGTACAGAATTACAGGTTTCCGGCCTCTTTCGCCAGAGACACTGGAAACTACGCATAGGGTGCCTCCTCCATTAGCGAGGATATGCTTGCGCGCGTGTTCACAGAATATGATGGTGTTCGTAAAATTGACGCTTAACATCTCTCTAGCCATTTCGAGATTCTTCTCCAGCGTTTCTTGAATAGCGAAAGATGCAGCGGTAACGATTATCGTATCCAATTTCTCAAGTTTCTCATCAGCATCGGCTAGAGCTTTCGTAAAGGTTTCTGGCTTAGAGAGGTCACAATAGAAAGTTGAGACTGGCGTTTTACGACCGGATCGTAAAACAGCGTCATTTGCAGACACAGACAGATCTTCTAGGTTTCTTCCGAGTAGACAAACGGAGTGGCCACGATCGGTCAGTAGCCTCAAGATGGCGCGTCCAATCCCTTTTGTTCCACCTAACAAGGCTACCTTCATATGGGATCACCGAAAACTCGGACTGATTGAGCGCTGCGAAATCGCATTTTTGGGTCCCATTTTTTTCTGATATGCATCCATTTGTCCAATCGTGGTTCCATTTGTCGGAAGTGTTTGTTTCGGGTAAAAGCATCTTTAGCAAGATAAATACGGCCACCCTTAGCTGAAACCATCTCATTAAGGTCGTCAACTGTGGTTTGAGTGTGTCTATCTACTGGTATGTCCAATGCAATTGATATACCTGGTAAGGGAAAAGACAGCATGCCCTGTCCTTCATCACCACAGTCCTTGACTACACACAGAAATACTAAAATCTGTTTTTCGCGAACATACCTTAGAAATTCTGCTGCTGACTTTTCGTTTGGCAAGACACATTGGTACTGAATGAAGCCACGGCGGCCATAGATACGGTTCCAATTACGTAAGTTGTCAAGGGGGTAAAAAAAAGTTTCTGGATGAAGAATCGTTTTTGAATTGGATTGCATTCTATAAACTGCTTTATTAAAAGCGAGCATCGTCCATCGATTAAGCACCCAGTCAGGTAACTCAAAGGGCACGGAAAATTGTCTGCTATGCACAGCTGACATGTTGCTCGCCTCATTTGGTTCAGCCCAACGTCCGCGGATGAGAATCCCACGACCAGAACCTAAGCAATCGAGCCACCCAACTGTAAAAGGCCATGTTTGCGCAGATTCACTTAAAGTCGCGGTGAGTGTTGCAAAGTCTTTACACTTGACGTGCTCGCTATAAATCCATGGCGTTGGTATTTTACGCATTTGAAATTCAACTTCTAGTATATGACCAGTCAATCCCATTCCACCGACTGTTGCCCAGAAGAGGTCAGGCTCTTGAATGGGGGAGCACTTGATCTGGCGACCGTCTGAAACTCTAATTAACAAGTTCTTTACATGCTTGCCAAAAGTTCCGTCAATATGATGATTTTTCCCATGAACGTCTGCTGCGACCATACCTCCAAGCGTTACGAACTGAGTGCCTGGAGTAACTGGTGGGAATTGACACCGTGGAAGAAAAGCTCGGTTTAATTCTTGAAGAGATAACCCAGCTTCAGCTTTCAATAAACCTGTTGTTGGTTCGAAAGACAAAATTCGGTTTGCCAGTTTAGTACTCGCAACTTCAAGCTGACCAGGAGGGGGAATTGCGGAGTCGCCATAGGAACGGCCTAATCCACGGAATAAGGTCGCGTCATGGCTCAACAACTTTAGGTCTTCCGAGTAGACTTCTTTCCCTGGTTTTTTAAGCCTCCCCCATCCGGAAAGCATGGGAGCCGAACGCTTTAGCATTTCTTAACAACCCTCCCCTTTTTGTGTGTTTGGGATTCCATTTGTTGATTATCTACACTTTTGGTCGAACGTATCTTGATAGTTTTATCAGTCTCTCAAGCATCTCGCCAACTTGATTTTTGTGTTAATCTCGTCGAAGGAGATATATGAAGAACTATACTTGTTTATTTGTAATATTTTTATTCGTTGGAAGCTCGAAGATGACAATGGCAGAGGACACGAAAGTCAATAAAATTGTTGCACTACTTGAGGCAGGGAAGCCGGTTTTCGGTCTTTTCTCAGGTCCAAAGACACCGGAAAGCGCGATGGAATTTGTCGGTAGTGAAGCAGATTTTGTTTTCTACTCGATGGAAACGGGACCCTTTGATGTGCCCAGGATGCAGGTTTATATGCAGTTTATGCTTGATCGAAAAAACATTGCATCTAGTCCGATGAACGAACATCCCATATTGACACGAATTCCTCAAATTCGTGATGGTCAAGACAAAGCTCAGGAGCATGTCAGACAAATATTAGATGTAGGCGTATACGGGGTAGTTTTTCCGCATGTGGAAAATGCCGAAGAAGCATTACACGCCGTCGGTTCAATGCGTTTAAAACCGGAGGGGCTCCGATCGAGTGCTGATACAGTTGCGTCGCGTTATTGGGGAGTTTCAAAGGACTCCTATAATGACCTAGCTGATGTTTGGCCTTTGAATACCAATGGCAACCTCGTGAATATGTTATTAATAGAGGATAAAGTTGGTGTTGCTAATGCACGTGAGATTGTTTCCACAGAAGGGGTAAGTATTGTCATTCCGGGTCCTGGGGATCTTCGGCGGGCTTATAACGGAGACGCACAAGCAATTGAATCGGCGATTCAAACAGTTCTTGCGGCATGTAAAGAGTTCGATGTGCCGTGTGGAATCACCGCGGGACCTGATGATATTGAAAAAAGATTGGAAGAATGTTTTCGTGTGTTCATAGTTTATGGCC
>CAZFLB010000270.1:0-2832 GCA_964518945.1 uncultured Acidobacteriota bacterium
TTACAGTCCTTCGCAGAAAGATTCAACCTCTTTAACTACATTCAATTTGGCACTGAGGTAAAAGGGATCGAACTGTGTCAGGAAGGCCAAGTTCAGGTTACTTGTCGTCATAACAACAAGAATTACGACCGAAAGTTTGACTCAGTTGCAATATGTCAAGGGGCGTTTCGAGCCGATGCTCCAAGAATGCCGAGAATCGATGGACTGGATGACTTTTCAGGGAGTGTGGTTCACAGCGGGACTTACAAAGACCCGGAGTCCTTTAGAGGTATGCGGGTATTGTGCGTAGGAATGGGTGAAACGGCTGCCGACATTACGTTGCAGATTTCTGAAGTAGCTGCGAGCTGTACATTGAGTATGCGGAGCTTCCCCGAAATAATAAAAAGATACCGGGGTCCCGGCCAACGGACTACCGACGTAGACTCTACACGTCTGTTTCACTGGATGTCCCTCGAACACAGAGGCGAGTTCTACTCCTTCAAACGGCAGTTTAGAGATACGAGGAAGCTCAGCGATCACGACCAGTTGGTTTACGACTGGAATCGGAAATCAGGTGGACGTCGTTCCCTTCAGAAAAACGACAATTTCGTAGACAACGTCATTAATGGACGCATTCAGGTTCTTGCTCCATCAAAACTTAGATGTATTGAAGGCAATACGGTGGTCTTTGATGATCACTCAACATTAGAAGTGGATGCAATCGTATTTTGCACAGGATATGAGGAGAGTTCTATTCCTAACAAATGGATCAAGGATGTCAACATCTCTGATGTTCGCCAATTGTACAAGCATGCATTTCATATAGATTTAGGAAGGAAAGTTGCCTTTTTTGGCTGGGCACGGCCTCGACAAGGAGGAGTTCCCGCGATCTCTGAATTGTTAGCTAGGTATTTCGCACTACTGTGCAGTGGCGAACGAGAATTGCCGGTGAAAAGCGAAATGGAACGTGTAATTGCTCAAGATTGTGCGCGAGAAGAGGAGTGGTTCGCCAATTCGAAATCAACACGCTCCCTAGTTCACTACACACATTATCTAGATGATATTGCTGAACTCATTGGATGCCTTCCCCGCCTAGAAGATCATCTCAACGATCCAGAACTGCTCACACACCTGATTTGTTCATCAAACATAGGACTGAGCTATCGGTTACAGGGCCCAGATGCCTTTCCCGAAATAGCGAGAGAAGCATGTGTGGCAGCACCCATTGCTGACCCATACGAAGCTATCGACAAGTTTCTCGACCATGCTCTTCAACAGAAACTTACTCCTGACCAATCAAATCGGGTCGCTGAAGCAATTCGTGCATATCTGACGACACACACAACGGACATGCCTTCGACGGAAACCTGGGGAAGCTGATACGGCCGGGGCCAGGGTCGCACAAACACCATCACTAGACTAACGGTTGTTATTGCTTCGGCTGTCCAAGCACCTCACAGCCTTCAGGCTCCACCGTGTAGGTTACATTCGCGATTTTCCAGCCTTCTTCTGTTGCTAGGAGTGTAAAAACGTCAACCCCACAATGGCTGAGCTTGCCGTCGACGTGGAAGTCATAAGGCGTCCATACCATCGCGATACGCCCATGCACGTGCACGATAGGGTCCCACATTCGCTCTTCTTGGAGTCGCGGCCTAGAACCCAGTTTCTCGATATAACTCGAAAGTGGAGTGGAACGGACGTTTAGTGGGCTCTCCCCTTCTCGAATACTCATGAATTGACCGTCAAGAATCAAGGTTTCCCTTGCCCGATCTGCGTCCTTGCTGGTCATCGTGTCGAAGAACTTCTGTACAACAGCCAGTATCGCTTTCTTCTCAGAGGCCTGATCAACCTCCTGTGGGGCAGGCAAATCTGGAGCACAATTCACAACGTACGTTGTAAACCAAAGGAAAACGATTAGAGCAAAGACGGGGGTTCGAGTTTTCGGGATTTTGCTGAGCAATGCGACGTCATATTAGCATAGCTATCATACAGTCTCTTTCCAGTAACCCCTTCAGCGCAGAAGTTTAAACTAGATAGTAGAACCTCAAAGTTAGGCTTCCTTCCAAATTCTGTTATATTTCATGCCTTACCGAAGAAAGGAATAGAGATGAATCTAATCCGTGTCGTTACTGTGGTCTCAGCATATTTACTCATGACAAATTCGATTTCCTTCTCTCAAGAGAAAGTTCACTGGGACGTCGTATCAAAAATCAGAGCAGAGAGTTTTGAACGGTCAAAGGTGACAGATTACCTCTGGTACTTGAGCGATGTGATCGGAGCTAGGTTAGGTGGCTCTGCCAGCATGGGAAAAGCGCAGCACTGGACCAAAAAGCAAATGGATGAGATGGGACTCTCTGAAACAGCACTCGAACCTTGGGGCGAGACCGGAGTTAGCTGGGAACAAACATTTACATCGATTCACATGCTCCAGCCAACGTACCAGCCACTGATCGGCTACCCGCAAGCATATACGTACCCAACAGATGGCAAAGTGTCGGGGCAGCCTGTCATCGTTAACATTCAAACCAAAGAAGATTTGGAAAAGTACCGGGGCACATTAAAAAACGCCATCGTACTTGCTCATCCAGAAAAACAGATGAGTGAACGGTTCACAGCCGATGCAGTTCGCCACGATGAAGCATCACTTGCTGCTTACGCAAAGACAGGTGCCAACATTAATTTTCAAGAAAGGTTGAAGCAACCGTGGTGGCAACTAAGCCAACCGAAAGAAATTAGCACAGAGGAATTAGAACGGTTCTTTAAATCGGAAAACGTTGGCGTCGTATTAAACCCTGGAAGAGGTGGGGACGGAACAGTGCGAGTGGGCGGGAGGGAGCGCTCCCGACGCGACAT
>CAZFLB010000271.1:0-8596 GCA_964518945.1 uncultured Acidobacteriota bacterium
GTTGGATTGTCCAATATGCTGATAGTGCAGCCGATGCTTTTTCAATGCTCATGAGTAAGGGCGGTGTAGGTGACAGAGGCTATGCAACCCCGTCTGGAAATTTGGTCTATGTTGATGAGAATGAAGCCATGTATCTTCAGACAGCACCAGACAAAATTGCACGTGTCCCTAATCAAGATGGTTACAACATGATTACAAACCATATCGTGCTCGATGAAATGAGGCCTCACTTTGTATCGCGAAGACCTGGATCCTTAGGATCAGGTTTCGTCGACCCCGAAGCTGGAAGTATTAATCGCAGACAGAGTGAAAAATTTCTAATTGAAAAGGCTTATGGAAATCTTGATGTCAAGGGAGTCATTGACATCATGAGTAGTCACTATGACATTTCTACAGGTCGTGACAATATTTTTGCCGACACTGCTTGCCAGCATGGAGAGTACAAAGGGAGAATGAGCGGAACTAATGTTTCGACCGTTGTAAAGCTTGCAGAGGACACTGTTTGGATCGCGCTCGGAAATCCATGTGTAAGTACTTATACGAAGATTACCATAGGAACTCGTGAAGAACACGTCCGTGCAACAGACGAAGCTATGAATCGTATTGCCTCTAGGCCTACGGAGCAGCAGCCATAAACTATTGAGCTACTGTTTCTACTAAGGTTCGGTAGTAGAAGTAAGCTTTGTCGGTGATACAGAAACATTTAGGACTAACTGTTTGTCTAGCTGTGGCTGCAGCGTGTGTGTGGCGCCTCTTGGTTACTTTTAGCAGTTTAGGTGGGTGACGGTGATAGAGACACCTTTAGCGTTGCTTGCTTTTTTGTTTTTGGTTATCGCGTTTACTCGATTTCTGGAAAGCCGCTATGCACTTCTGAAAAAAATCACTTCGGCTGTGTTGTGTACACTCACTGGTATTTTTTTGGCAAATGTGGGTGTTATTCCACACAGTTCGAGTTTGTACGAAGGTATCTTCGACCTTGCAATTCCTTATGCAGTAGTGCTTGTAATTCTGGCATCTAACCTTTCGGACCTTCGACTAGCTGGGCCACGCCTTGTGACAGCATTTGGTCTTGCTGGATTAGCAAGCTTCCTTGGAGCATTGGTCGGCGGATTTTTGTTTTCCCAATGGGTTGGTGCCGAAAGTTGGAAACTCGGCGGACAATTTGTAGGTGCCTTTTGGGGTGGGCGTATGAATTTTGCTGCTATTGGTCGAGATTTGGAGACCTCTGCTAGTCTATTTGCTGCTGGTTCTGTGGCTATAAACCTTACGACAGTACCGTGGCTTTTGTCTCAAATGGCATTCGCGAAAGCATTTGAACATCGGTTTGCGCCACCGCTGAGTGACCCGTCACCAGGTACTGCGCATAGTGGTGTCGATGTACGAAGCCAATGGGTTAGCGCTACAGTTTCGATTACGGATTTGTCTCTTTTAGCTGCAATTCCACTCATTATTCTCTGGTTATCGGAGCAGTTGGGCGTTCTTCTGCCTAATTTCCCTCCAGTGCTATGGTATACAACGATAGCTTTGATAATTGCTCAGATACCATATTTTAGATCTCTACGAGGTACTGCTTTTGTGTCTTATTTCGCGATGCATTTGTTCTTTATTGTCATTGGCGCAGGTTCTGTGCTCAGTGAAGTGCTGAATGCCGGCCCATCAGTACTCGCATTTATGATGACAACCATTGCAATCCATGCAGTCGTTGTGTTCGGTATTGGGAAATTGCTTCGTTTCGACATTCGTACGCTTACAATTGCAAGCCAAGCTGCGGTAGGCGGACCAGGCTCTGCATTAGCGCTATCGATGTCGTTGGGTTGGACGCGGCTGATAACCCCAGGAGTGATCATTGGAATCTTTGGTTACGCATTGGGAAATTATTTGGGATTTGCGTGTGCGTGGCTGTTACGTAACTTCATCTAATGAGTAAGACACCGTTGAGGCTGGCAGTGTTAGGTCTTGGGAAAGCTGGCATTCGACATGTTGAGGCAGCCAAGGCTATCGATGATGTCGAATTGGTGGCTGTTGCAGATAACTCTGCTGAAGCACGTGAAAACATCGATATAAAGGGAACATCTTGTCGGGTGCGAAAAGATCTTGATGGGCTTTTGGACGTTGGAACTGATGCCATGATCATTGCGCTTCCACATGGACTTCTTGCCGAAGCTGCTATTCGTGTAGCAAGGGCTGGTGTTCACATGCTGTTGGAAAAGCCAATGGCGAACACACTTGAAGATGGTCAGCGCATTGTGGCCGAAGCAGATTCTAATGGTGTTCGCTTAATGGTCAATTTTAACCATCGATTTCGTGACGAGTATCAACACGCAAAGCGTTGGCTAGAGGAAGGTCGGATTGGTCAAATACGGTTCCTCTTAGAGGAAATGTTTGCTAGTAGAGGTCCACTGCCATCATGGGTCTGGGACCCGAAGATAGCAGGAGGAGGCATGATGACTTATAGCGGAATTCACATGCTTGATCATGCTATGTGGCTTACAGGTAAACGTGTCGAATCGGTTTCTGCGAGCATGGGTAGTTTTCAATACGAAGAATCACTTGAGGACACTACTGTCGCCTCTCTTCGTCTTCAAAGAGGGAGCCTTGTAACACTAATTCAGCACAAGTCAAACGTTAATCATTCTCAAGCTACGTGGGAGACTCGGATTCAAGGTAGTGAAGGGGCAATACATGTTGTTGCTGGTGAAGGTGCGTATCTTTCTGGCACTAGGGGAGAAGAAGAATTCAAAAGCGGCGCGGAGCAACGTTTTATTCGCGCTCTTGAAGAGTTTGCAGCCTCGGTCCGAGAACAACGTGCTCCCTCGTCCGATGGAGTTTCTGCTCTTTCTGTGTTGTCATGCCTAAAAGCTTTGTATCAAGCTCAAGATTGTGGTGAATGGGTTTCCCCCGAATATGTCTAAGGGATTTTGAGACTTTGAAACATTTTTACTTCGTGTTGCAGGTAGCCGGCTGGGTTTTATTAGGTGCTTCGGAGCATGTGGTTGCTCAGTCTGAAAAAGACACGGCACTTTACAATCAACTAGAAAGAATTTTTAAGGATGAAGAGTTTTCTGCAGATACTTTCGGCCCTGCCCGTTGGCTTGGAGATGGCAACTATTTCACGACCGTGGAACCTTCGAAGTCGATAGATGAAGCTACGGATATTGTTCGATATGAAACTGCGTCTGGGAAGCGAGAAATCCTTGTGTCAGCTAAACAACGTATTCCTTTGGGTGCAACGAAACCTTTAGAGATTGATGATTACGAGTGGTCTGCTGACGAAGACAAGCTTTTGTTATTTACGAATTCTAAACGTGTCTGGCGTCAAAACACGCGAGGTGACTATTGGGTGCTGGACCTACAGAGCGGAAATCTGCGTAAACTTGGAGGCGTGGCCACTTCTTCTTCTTTAATGTTTGCAAAGTTCTCTCCGGATGGTTCACGAGTGGGTTACGTTTTTGGAAACAACCTCTATGTAGAAAATGTTTTGACAGGCGTAGTAAAGCCTTTGACAAGGGATGGGTCGGCGACAACCATAAATGGTACGTCGGATTGGGTTTATGAAGAAGAGTTTGGGTTGCGAGATGCATTCCGGTGGAGTCCAGATGGAAAACACATTGCTTTTTGGAGCTTTGATACTCGGGGTGTGGGTGAGTTTACAATTATCAATAATACGAAGGACCTTTACCCCACTTTAACTCGAATTGGGTATCCGAAAGCTGGAACGATCAATTCAGCTGTCCGAATTGGTGTTGTTAATACGACCTCTGGAGATCTCAGTTGGGTAAATGTTCCAGGTGATTCCCGAGATACCTACATCCCCCGTATGGAGTGGGCTGGTGTTGATCAAATTGTTTTGCAACATCTCAACCGGCTTCAAAATATGAACGATGTACTTTTGGGGGACATTGAAACAGGTTCTGTTAAATCTTTTTATCAAGACAAGAACGAAGCTTGGGTTGAGTACGTTCGTGAGATGGAATGGATTCCTAACAGCGATGAGTTGTTGTGGTTGAGTGAAAAAGAAGGCTTCCGGAAAGCATATGCAGTTAGTCGTAGTGGAGGAGGGGTAGATCGGCTTCTTACTCGATTCGCATCTGACATCATTCAACCCATTCGGGTAGACAAAAAAGGCGAGTGGTTTTATTTCCTCGCATCACCTGATAGTGCCGTTGAACGCTACTTGTACCGCGCTAGTATTTCTGAAAATATTCCTCCGCAACGATTGACGCCAGACTCTCTAGTGGGCACTCACGAGTACGATGTGGCTCCTGGTGGCACATGGGCTTTTCATACTTACTCAAGATTTGATCAGCCGCCGCGCGTCGATCTAGTGGAATTACCGAAACATACAGTCATTAGAAGTTTAGTTACGAATGAATCTTTACAAAAAAAGCTTCAGGCAGAACTTGCCCCTCCGGTGGAGATGTTTCAGGTCGAGATAGAAGATTCGGTTAAGCTTGATGCATGGATGCTGAAACCTAGGGGTTTTGACTCGACAAAAACCTACCCTCTTCTAGTATACGTTTATGGAGAACCAGCAGGACAAACTGTACTGGATCGTTGGTTCGGGTCTCGGACGATGTTTCACCGAGCGCTTGCTAAACGCGGTTTCCTTGTTGTGAGTTTCGATAATCGTGGAACACCAGCACCCAAAGGGACAGATTGGCGAAAAATTGTCTATGGCACAGTCGGAGACTTATCTTCCCGAGACCAAGCTGCAGCAGTGAAAGCCTTGGTTAAAGAGCGGCGATACATAGACCTTGATCGCGTTGCAATATGGGGATGGAGTGGGGGAGGCTCAAACACTCTAAATGCAATGTTTCGCTTTCCAGATGTTTTTCGTGTTGGTGTTTCAGTTGCGCCAGTTCCTGACCAAAAACTCTACGATACAATTTATCAGGAAAGGTATATGGGATTACCGCAGGAAAATGAAGCAGGTTATCGGTTAGGTTCGCCAATTAACTTCGCCGAGGGATTAAAAGGGAAACTACTTTTGATTCATGGTACTGCCGATGACAATGTTCATTACCAAGGTGCAGAGCTTCTTGTTAATCGGCTTATTGAACTTGGCAAGTCGTTCGACTTCATGTCCTATCCAAATCGTTCTCATTCTATTCGGGAAGGGGCGGGGACGACACTTCATTTGCATAAACTTATTGCTCGCTATTTCTTAGAGACCGAGTGGGTCCATTAGTCAGTTAGTTTTAAAGTTTTATATATTTGGACCGGAACAAAATGGACTTTAGTCGAGGTGATACTTTTGTTTAAACGGAATTGTTGGAAGCTGTTTAAGGTTTTCGATATTTTTCCCCGGAATGTGACGAAAGCTCTTTGGCGTAGTTATCTGATGGCGTGTGGTATGTTTTTGTCCCTTCCTCCCTTTGTTTTTACCATGGACCAAAACATTGGCGATCCGTTGTCTCCATGGACTCCAGGGGTGCTAGATATCCACCAGATTAATACAGGTAGCGGCAATGCAGCATTGTTGGTTTTTCCAGATGGCACTTCTCTTTTAGTTGATGCTGGGGACGGTAATCCAGAGCCACCACGTGGGGCAATGCGCGTCCCGGATGGATCTCGTAATGCTGGTGAGTGGATTGCCCGTTATGCTCGAAAGATCTTGAATCACGATACAGAGCCGGCTATTGATTATGCTTTGAGTACTCACTTTCACTCGGACCACATGGGTGAGTTTGATGAGTCACGAGATGTTTCGGTCTGGGGAGACTACAAGTTGACGGGTTTTACTGAAGTAGCCGAATACATTCCTATACGAATGATGCTTGATCGAGGATGGCCTGACTATAACTATCCAAGGTTACTAGAAAATCAGATGATGGACAATTACCGCGTCTTTCTTGACAGTCAAAGTATCCGGAGAAACATGCAAGTCGAGCGGTTGATAGCAGGGAGAAACGATCAAATTGTTCTTAAGCGACATCCTGAGCTATATAAAACGTTTCAGGTTAGAAATATAGCTGTAAATGGAGAAGTCTGGACAGGCGTTCAGGACATGACTCGGCATCATTTTCCGAAACTTATTGATACAGCGGTTGAAGATTGGCCTACTGAAAATCAGTGTAGTATGGCAATTCGCGTGAGCTATGGTAATTTCGATTACTATACGGGAGGAGATATGCCAGGGAAGCCAGCGCCTGGTTTTCCCAGCTGGCATGGTGTTGAGGCTCGGGTAGCGAAAGCTGTGGGACCTGTAGATGCTGCTGTGCTCCATCACCATGGTTTAGGCGATGGCACGACGGAATCGTTTGTGCGTGCGCTTCGAGCGCGGGTCTGGATTATTCCCACAAGAGCTGCGGGGCATCCGGATCGTTGGGTCCTTAATCGTCTGTATTCGAATAGGCTCTATCCTAACCTGAGAGATGTTTATACATTGTCCTTGCAACCGGCGACGAGACTGGTTGTCGGGCAGTCGTTGAGAAGTTTAAAAAGTGCTCAAGGTCATGTTGTTGTTCGTGTTGAGTCTGGCGGTAACAAGTATTCTGTAATTATTCTTGATGACTCTACTGAGGACCAAATCGTTAAAGCTGTTTTTGGACCTTATGATGCTAGATAGTATTCGGGTTAGAAAAATTTGAATAGGATATTTGCTAGGAAGGATACGACTAAGGAGGTTATTAGCATTGATGTGAGTGGTATATGTATGCTTGTGTTTGCTCCTCGGTGATTAATGTCTCCTGGAAGTTGTCCAAACCATGACAGCCCTCCAAAGTTGTACAAAATGAGTAAGAACAAAACTGAGAATCCAGCAATAAATATCGAAGGGCTCATGTTTCTTAATCCCGAGTGTGGTGATCTAGGGAAATGTAATTGTATATTGAAAATGGACTAAACTGTAAAACCAAGAGGAAGAGCTGAGACGATATCGGTATGCGCCTATATCTAAATAAGCAAAGAGCTCGAAGCTTCGTTAATGTAGGGTCCTAATAGTTTTCGCTGGTCCGTACTGAATGCAAAATGTGCGCTAGAATGACTGGTTTTAATTGAACCAAGACTAATATTTTTAGTCAGTTAGGTTTTTGGAGTTAGATGCAAACGGAAAAACCGTCTCGGCTTGAAGAATTTCTAAGTCATCCTCGTAAGGCTTTATGGCAGCTTGCTGTACCGGTGATGGCCGGCATGTCTTTACATACAGCATATATGCTTGCAGATTTGTATTTTGTTGGGAAGGTGAGTTCTCAGGCTCTTGCTGCTCTTGCGTTCAATATGCCGCTCGTCTTTTTAGCAATTGGTATTGTCTTTGGTTTAGGTACTGGTGTTACCTCGGTTATTGCACGATTTATAGGTGCTGGTGATAAGCGAGGTGCAGATTCTGCTGCGGAACACGCTATTGTACTCGGCGTTCTCTTATCAGTACTTTTTACGACGTCGGCATATATTTGGGGTGAGTCATTCCTGTACGTTTTGGGTGTGTCTGACCAATTGTTGCCTATGGCTTGGGGGTACTTTAGGGTTGTAGCCACTGGCTATGTCTTTTTAGTTATGTCTGTTTTCTTTCGCTCTATTCTTTCCGGAGAGGGTGATATGAAGACGCCGATGATGATTCAGGGTAGCGGTACAGTTCTCAACATTATTCTTGACCCCGTTTTTATTTTTTATTTTGATATGGGCGTTCAGGGTGCTGCGCTTGCAACAGTTATAAGTCAAGCGATGCCTACGTGTGTTTTTGTCTACCTTCTGTTCTTTAGAGAACATGCTTACATTACTTTTAAGTTCAAGAATTTCCGCTATGAGTACCGCATTCTTAAAAGCGTTGTTCTGGTTGGAATGCCAGCTTCGTTTTCCTTTATTGTGATGGCGATCGGAGGTATTGTTTTCAATCGAATTCTCATCGAGTATTCTGAAGATACGGTATCGGCATTTCAGGTAGGAACACGCATAGACCATGTGTTTCTCTTGCCTGTGATCGCGATGGGCGCTGGTCTAATGACCTTGGTAGGAATGTTTCAGGGTGCTAAACGGATTGAGTTAGCGAGAGAGATAATTTTGTATACGACGAAGTATTCAATCCTAATTGCCATATTGATGGGAGGGTTTTTCTATGCATATGCACCACAAGTATTGTCTGTTTTTACTGACAACACTGATATTGCAGAGATCGGTGTTGGTTATTTGAGGATAAGTGTTTTCTCCTACCCCTTTATTGCTATTGTGATGCTAGTTGGGCGTGCGTTGCAAGGAGCAGGTTTTGGTAGTCCCGTTTTGGTTCTGTCACTTATGAGAGTAGTACTAATCAGTGGACCACTTGGATATTTTTTTGTGTTTTTTATGGGAAAACCAGTTGAATGGGTTTGGATAGCTATTGTTGCTGGAATGGTTGTGACCGCTTGTGCTTCTTTGGTTTGGTTAAAATATGCGTTTTTTGGACAAAAGAAGGTTGCATAGCCGTACAGCCTATTGTTTTAGCCTTGTCGATTAAGTGTTTAGTTTGCTCGGTCGAGTGCGGGTGTTGTTTGGGGTGGTTTACGGTGTTGAGTCCCTTGTTCAAAAGCATACGCTAGTTTTAGGAGGAGTGCTTCGCTAAAAGGGCGCCCTAAAAACTCCAGGCCTACAGGAAGGTCGTCAGTGGTAAAACCGGCTGGGA
>CAZFLB010000272.1:0-2841 GCA_964518945.1 uncultured Acidobacteriota bacterium
CGAACGGCTTTTACTGGAGCCGCGACTCACTGCGGATTCACAGTCGCGGAAAGTGCAGCGGCAATTGAAGTCATGACGCGTCGGCTGGATACAGGTGCTTGGACAAGCACGACGCCTGAGTCTCTGAACGTTTTGGCGAAAGAATTAGATGAAAGCAGTAATAGCCGTTTCATCTCTTTCGATGAATACAAGGTTGATTCGTATAACCGAACATGGATCCCAGAATGAGTCAGCGTCGAAAGGCGTGAGGCCGCCCAAGTATCTTGAAAACGTACGGGAGTGGTTTGGTGGGATGGGAGCTTGAATGGATGGAAAACAGAACAAAGGTGTGAATGGTAAAAGGGACTCTCGTCGAGGGTTTTTGAAGGGTTTGACGACGGCGAGTGCGGCTTTGTTAAGTTTCGAGAGCCTTGATGGGGCCACGCATGGAAAACCGTCTGATGGAGTCAGTGGCTTCGATCACGTTGCTGTCCCAATGAAGAACACGGAGGAGATGGTGCCCTTTTATCGTGCTCTTGGATTTAAGGTGATAGAGGGAAAGCGCACTTGTTCTGTGCATTTTGGCGATCAGAAGATAAATTTCCACCGGCCAGATTCCTGGAAAGATAAAAGCTTTACATTGCGTGCGCCAGCAGCGGAGCCTCCATGTGGTGATTTCTGTTTTGTGTGGGATGGTTCGATGGGTTCGCTTACCGCCATGCTCGCCAGCGTCAAGGCAGAAGTGATTGAAGGACCGGCTGAACGACGCGGAGGGCGAGATGGGGGAAATGTCGTTGGCATGAGTCTTTATGTGCGCGATCCAGATGACAACCTGCTGGAGTTTATAGTGTATTCGTAATCTGGGGAAGAATGAATCGAGTGCCGTCGTAGGAACTGTCGTTCTCAGGGTTAGAGAATTCTTTTTTTAAAATAAATTCAAGAAGGCTAGGCCTCGTCTTGTTAAAGCGTATCGTCAGGCCTTTAGAGTTCGACGTCTTTGTGACGTTGCTGGTTGAGGTTCGTTTTCGTATGGTAAATCAAGGAGAGAAACGATGAGAAGTCGATCTGTTCCGTTGATGGCAATACTCCTCACTTTGTGTGTAGTTGCTCTTGTGAGTAAGGAGAATGGCCTCGAAGGGAGGCCAATCGTTGTTCGTGCAGAAACGATCTACACCATCACGAATGGCGTTGTTGAAAACGGGATGATACTCATCGAGCAAGGTCGTATTAAGAGTGTCGCTAAGAAAATTGAAATTCCACCTAAGGCAGTGGTTTATACAGCCGAGGTGGTTATGCCTGGAATGATCGATGCGCATGTGCATTTTGCGCTTGATCGATCAAGTCGACCAGCTGGACCAGTGACGGCCGAATGGAAGGGCGTGGAGCATTTAGATCTTGAAGATGGAAGCATAAAAGAGGCGCTTGCAGGTGGAGTGACCTCTGTTATTACGCGTCCTGGAAGCGGCGTTATTAGTAGCGGACAAGCAGTGGCGCTAAAACTCCGTCGGTATCCAGATGAAAACATGATTCTTAAGCCTTTTGTTGATTTAAAAATGGCAGTTCGGCCGTTAATTAAGTTGAGACCGGGAGAAACTCCAGCCACGGCGATGGGCTGGTATGCAACAGCCAGCGACTATTTTCAAAGAGCTCAGAAGTACCTTGAGCGTCAGAATAAAACGCGTCGTGATCTGATTTCTGTTGCTCAAGAAAAAGATGAACGCCTCGAGGCGTTTGCTGCAGTTCTTAGGGGTGACGTGATGGTGCATATTCATTGCAACTATCCAAATGAAATCATGATGGTGCTGCAGCTTGCTCGAGAGTTTGGTTTTATTGACAATTTGTCGCTTGGACATGCTGGTGAGGCACACGTCATCGCTGATCAATTAGCAGAAACGGATGTTGTCTCTGTTGTCGGTCCGGCAACGATAGTTAGATTTTTTGGCGATCAGGTCTCACATAATGTCGTCGAATATTTAATGGAGGCAGGTGCCAAGGTAAGTATTCAGAGTGATCAAAGCGGAGAGCATCTCAGGGACTTTCGTGAGTACGGCGCTTTTCTCGTTCGTCATGGTTTACGAAAGGATCACGCGCTGCAAGCGTTAACAATCAATGGAGCCCGAGCGATGATGCTCAGCGACAGAATTGGGAGTATAGAGGAAGGAAAAGATGCGGATCTCGTGCTGTTAGATGGAGATCCATTCGACCTCACAGCAGATCGGGTAGAACGAGTAATTGTGGATGGCATTGTTGAGTATGAACGCGACAAGGTGCTTCAGGTAAGTCAACTAACAAGGGTAGGGCCATTCGGTCCCATGCAGGGCGAGGAAAATCTAACTCATCCGAACTTTGCGATCACGAACGCGCAAATTTTTACTGTGGGCGAAGGCATTATTCGGCGGGGGACTCTTGTGGTTAACGACGGCAAGTTTTCTCGCGTGGATGAAGAGCCTTATGTCCCAGATGGAGTTCCTGTGATTGACGTTGGTGGAAGGGTGGTGATGCCTGGGTGGGTTACGGCGCGGGCATTTCCGAATGATTGGATTGGCGACATTAAATGGCAAGTTCAGAACGATGAACTTGTTGACATGATTGCTCCCCACATGAATGCGCGTTTCGGAATAGATCCATGGTTCCCTTCTTTTTCAGTGTTGCGGGGTATTGGCATAACAACACAACAAATAACTCCAGGACACACGAATCTAATCGGAGGAAGCGGGGTTGTGATTAAAACTGCCGGAATGAAAACAGGGAAGATGATTACACGTGAGCCGAGCAGCAGTGTCTTTTCGGTGGCAAAAGAATCGTTAAATCATTGGAGTCTTGACCTCAAGTCTCCACTGACACTGTCTCAGGCATCCACAA
>CAZFLB010000273.1:0-9241 GCA_964518945.1 uncultured Acidobacteriota bacterium
GAATCCATTCGTGAAGAACTCGGTGACGTTCTTCTTCAAATTGTTTTTATAACCCAAATTTCTGCCGAGGCAGACCATTTTACAATATCCGATGTTATTAAAGATGTTCGGGAAAAAATCATTCGACGCCATCCGCATGTCTTCAATCAAAAAAAGGCTATTACTAAAGAACAGGCCTTAGACCGTTGGGAAGAAATTAAATCTCATGAAAAACCGATTGGAGATTCTCTTTTAGGTCGGATTTCATCTTCATTGCCTTCCTTAACTAGAGCTTCTAAGTTATCGAAACAGGCGTCAGGTGCCGGCTTCGATTGGAGTTCAAAAGATGAAGTAATGAAAAAGGTCGAAGAAGAACTTAAAGAATTTACCACGGCCAGCACTTCCGGCAGCTTACAAGAAGTGCACGAAGAGTTAGGCGACTTACTCTTTACCGTTGTCAGCCTAGCACGACATCATGGCACCGATGCCGAACTCGCACTCATCGATGCCAATCAAAAATTCTCGAAGCGATTTCACTACATGGAAACAAATTTGGCTCGTTCTGGACGTTCATTGGAACAAGCATCTAAAGCAGAACTTGAGCAGCTTTGGAAGGAAGCAAAAAAGGTTTAGTTTGAAAAACCATAGAAGCTTCCTTATTCTCAGTAGAGTTAGCCTCTACAACCAATTGACCCTACTTACTTCTTTAGTAACGGCCTGCGGAGAAAAACTCTTAGCACGTAGAGCTTTCAAGACGAACTACGGTTTCAAAATGATGTGTGTTCGGAAAAAAATCAAAAAGATCAACCTTTCTAATCTGAAAGCCTGATTTTTGAAGAAAAGCAACATCCCGACCCAAAGCAGGTGGGTCACATGAAACATAACAAATGTCCTGAACTGGGCTAGAAGCAATCAGCTTACGAACTGTAAGTGGCAATCCACCCCTAGGTGGATCAACAACAACATAATCACCTTTGGAAAAAGTGAATGTTTTGACGAATCGAGCTGCATTTAAATTAATGAATTGCACGGTTGCACCGGGGAGATTTTCCACGTTAGCCCTACCATCAGCTACTGCGGAAATAGAAGTTTCGACTGAGACAACACTTCGGCAACGACGAGCGAGTGGGATTGTAAATAACCCAACCCCAGCATATAGATCGATTCCTCTAGGGTAGGGCTTTTCTGGCTCAACCGACGATAGTAGTTGATCGACAAGAAATCGATTAGGCTGAAAAAAACTGCCCAAACTCTGCTTCAACTTCAGACCTGCTACAGCGTGATGCACGAAACAATCGCCAGAATGCACCTTTCTCTGCCTTTCAGTGTCCCCTTCAATCATGACACCATGCATGCCTGTGTCACGAAGAAACTGTCCAACAACATGAGAGTCAATATTCTCAGGCTGGAATCCAGATCTAACGAATAGACGCGCAACGACTCTATGCAAATTATCGGAAGACTCTTGCAGTTCAATCGATTCTACTAATCTCGCAAACTCCGGGTTCTCTTCAAAAAACATCCGAACCAACTGCCATCGCTTGTTCAACAAAGGCGACCCTAAAAGACAATAGTCAATGTCTTCAACAATATGGCTTGAGTGCCGGAAAAAACCCATTGAAAAACTCTCAGGATAATGGGCAATATGAAATCGAAGTCGATTTCGGTAACCAGTAGTCGGAGCCTTCCGAACAGCAACATCCGTACTCTCGGTCAGATTAACTCCAGCACGTTTCAGACTTTCAATGAGGATACCCCGCTTAGTGTCGACCTGAGCTTTTTCAGAAACATGCATCAACGAACACCCTCCACAACGTGCATAATACGGACATGGTGCCACACGCCTATCCTTAGAAGGCAAAATACACTTTAAGCTCTTCGCCCGAAGGTAGTCTCTTTTTTCCTCGATCACTTCAACTAGATGCTTTTCTCCTGCGACAGTTCTAGGTACAAATACAATACGTCCATCATGTCTTGCGAGACCGTCTCCTCCTGCAATAATTTTTTCAATCACCACTTCAAAAGCTGACACCGCTTACAATCACCGATGCAACAAACTCAAGAAAGGCAACTTAAGTCTTTGCCTGAGCCTTCGCCTATATCCACTTTTTATAGCTGCTTGATACACTTTTACTGGCATTTTATCTCGATAGGACGAAAGAGAGGCTTCAGCCTCACTCAATAATTGAGCCCGTAACGTTGCATCTGCTTCACTTTCAGCTTTATCAATAATTACGTCGTTTAGTTCCATCAAAGCTTCCTCTATTTCAGAAAAAGAAAGATCTGACTCCGCTAACAGGTCCAATTCATCCACTAACTTCGGATACTTTTCTCGAACCTCAGAAACGAGCTTCACAAGATGCGCCTTAACATCAAAACCTTTCTCTTCTGAATCACGGTTTCGATTTCCTAACCTGATTTCCCGAAATCGACGAAATGCAGACGCAACTGCCTGTTCACAATATCCTAGTTTTAAAGTAGAAGACGGTTTTCGAGGTCGTTCGAAGACACGATCAATCCCTTCTTTTACAACGTTTAAAGGAATACCCGATGCCTCCCAATTAGCAACAATTGCCCATTCCGATGGTGTTATGAAAAGAGGGCTCCCACGAAGTAGTATAAAATATGTCTCTACTTCACTGTAGTAATTCTCTTCTGCCAAGCTTCAAACCTCTCTTAGATAAAGGACATCCTCTGCATACAGAACTCGTTTTTCTCCTCCTTCGATCTCTACGTTCAAACCGCCGTCCCCAGCAAGACCATTGGTTATTGCGTTGAAACTTGTACCGTCATGAGTATCCACTCTAATACTGTACCCAAATTCTCCTTCAGAAAGTTCACTCCAACGATTCAAAATTCGCTCACGTTCCAGTGAATTCCACCAAACCTCAATTCGACAAATTATTTGAACTGCCGTGTCACGAAGGTCAAGACCATAGTCTCTCAGTGACCCTACTTTAGACTGCAAACTCGGAGGAAAGTCAGTAACTTGCTGGTTGAGATTGACTCCAATCCCTGCAACAACAAGCTCAGGAGCAGAACCATGGAAGCTGCCTTCTAAAAGTACACCTGCAATCTTTTTGCCATCTGAGTACAAATCATTTGGCCATCGAATAGCCACATTACAACCTGTATTCTCTTTTAGAACTTCAGCTGTAGCAATTGAAACCAAGTGTGGAATCAAAGAAATGGGCTGAACATTTCCAGGCCGCAGAACAATACTGAAGTAAAGTCCACCACTCCTAGATTCCCAACGTCGGTTAAACCGCCCCCTTCCAAACGTTTGACTTCCGGCAAAGAAAAGACTTCCGTGTGGAGCCTGTCGTTTACCATAGAAAAGGGCAAGATCATTAGTTGACTCCGTTGAATCTACACTGAGAATGAAAGAACCCCAACGAGAACCTTCCGCACGAAGTTTCGCACCGATGGAAGAAAAATACGAAGTGATTCTTACCCCGATTCCTGCATCTTCGCTTTTAGGGCATTGATTTCTTCTCGTATCATGTTCTCTGCGATGTCGGGCACTACTTCCTTCACAATTTCTTTAACGACTTTATCAGAAAGCTTGGATATAACCCGTTGAGCTATACGTTCAACAAGTTCGTCCTCATCAACTTTAATAGCAGAATTCATTTTGTCACCAACCTGCTTCTTTGTTATAGACCAATCTGAAACATTTTCAACTAATTCAGTTGTTGTTTCAGTTGATTCTTCAATGAGCTTCATTACTTTTGATATCAAGATATGCGGCTCGAACGGCTTACGCAAAACATTCTCACAACCAAATGCCTGAGCACGCTGGTGGTCAAAAGTATCCGCTACACTGGTTAATAACAGCACAGGAATATGTTTAAGGTCGACATTAGAGTAAATGAACTCACAAACGGCATACCCACCTGTTCCAGGAATAGCGATGTCGCACAAAACAATGTCCGGGTCGATTTTGCGAATTTGTTTAACAACCTCTTGTCCGGTGTCAACAGTATGAAGTTCAAAGCCCTTATCAGCAAATGTGAGCTCTATGACCTTCTGAACAGTTATGCTGTCGTCGGCGAGCAGGATTTTATATCCCATCGCCCCCCCCTTCCCGTTATACGAGTTTGACAGACTTCCTTTTTTCTATTGAGAATATACCTATCGCTAGCGATATTACCATTCAGCCTTTAAGTGCTTCAAGCTCTTTGTCTTTTTAAACGATTGTTTACAAAGGCTTTATCTTCTTCAGAAGAAAACTGGCTATTTCCGAGGTAGAGACACCCGGTTGGAAAACAGCAGATACCCCAATAGAAATAAGATCCGGAACATCTTTATCTGGAATGATGCCCCCGGCGAAAACTAAAACCTCTTGCATATCTTTCGACCGTAACAACTCGATTATGCGAGACATTAAAGGTTTATGCGCACCAGAAAGGATTGAAATACCGATGGCATCAACATCTTCCTGGAGCGCTGCTTCTACCACTTGCTCTGGAGTTCTCCGTAAACCGGTATAAATCACCTCCATACCCACGTCACGCAAAGCACGCGCCACAACGAGAGCTCCTCGGTCATGTCCATCAAGTCCTGGTTTAGCAATAAGAATCCGTAATGGCCTTGAGAATTCCACTTTCAGGTTTTCAACTCGAACTGACATCTACTACATAGCCCGCCGATATTCTCCACCCACCTCATACAAAGCGTTCGTAATTTGTCCGAGGCTCGCCACACGCACTGTTTGCATAAGCTCCGCGAAAACATTCTCACCACTAATAGCCACTTTCTGCAAGCGGGCAAGTGCAGCCTCTACCTCTTTGGAGTGACACTGGTGAAACGATCGCAATCTTTCAATTTGATCAAGCTTCTCTTGATCACTTGCTCGTGCCAGCTTCACCTCTCCTTGAGAATGTACCTTCTGCTGATCAGGGTCGAGAAAGCAATTCACACCAACAATGGGAAGTTCACCACTATCCTTTTTCAGTTCGTAGTAAAGCGATTGTTCCTGTATACGACTTCTTTGATACTGCAATTCATTTGCACCCAATACTCCATTACGGGTATTGATGTTGATGAATTCCGAAAGCACCGCTTCCTCCACCAGATCTGTCAATTCTTCAAGTATATAAGACCCTTGAAGTGGGTTCTCATTCTTAGATAAACCAAACTCGCGATTGATGATCTGTTGAATAGCCATCGCTCGCCGAACTGACTCTTCTGTCGGAGTCGTTATTGCCTCATTATAAGCATTGGTATGGAGAGAGTTACAATTATCGTAAATAGCAGTCAAAGCTTGTAATGTCGTTCGGATATCGTTGAACTGAAACTCTTGGGCATGGAGCGAACGCCCAGAAGTCTGTATGTGGTACTTAAATTTTTGACTGCGCTCGTTGGCACCATAACGAAATTTCATAACTCGCGACCAGATTCGCCTCGCTACCCGACCCATAACTGAATACTCTGGATCGAGCCCATTACTAAAAAAGAACGACAAATTAGGTGCAAACGAATCTATATCCATCCCTCGTGCCAGATAGTACTCAACGTATGTAAACCCATTGGCCAATGTAAACGCGAGCTGAGTAATTGGATTGGCTCCAGCTTCTGCAATGTGATATCCAGATACGGAAACAGAGTAAAAATTTCTGACACCATTATCTATAAAGTATTCTTGTACGTCCCCCATCAACCGCATGGAAAACTCCGTAGAGAAAATACAAGTGTTTTGAGCTTGATCTTCTTTAAGAATGTCAGCTTGGACAGTACCTCGGATACTAGACAGAGTCTCCCCTTTTATAATTTCTCTCTCTTGTACGTCCGGTTCACGTCCTGTTTCCTTAGAAAATCTTCTAATTTGTTGGTCCATTGCTGTATTAAAAAACATAGCAAGAATCGAGGGAGCTGGACCATTAATGGTCATCGACACACTTGTATGCTTATTAACAAGATCAAACTCTGAATAAAGCAATTGCATGTCATCGAGAGTAGCGACGGAAACTCCGCCCTCCCCAATCTTGCCAAAAATATCAGGCCTCTCGTCAGGGTCCTCTCCGTAAAGAGTCACGCTATCAAATGCGGTTGACAATCTTTTCGCTTTGTCATTACGAGACAAATAATGGAAACGCTCGTTTGTCCTCTTTGGACCTCCCTCACCAGCAAACTGCCGCCGTGGTGATTCTTCACTTCTCTTAAACGGATATACTCCTGCAGTATACGGGTATTCGCCCGGAACACTCTCATTCAAACGAAAACTAAGTATGTCACCCCAATCTTTCAACTTCGGTAATGCAACTTTTGGAATTTTGTTACCACTAATTGTTGTTGTTGTAGTTGCAACATGGACGTCACGGTCGCGAACTTTAAAACTAGCCTCCTCGCTGGAATAACGCTTTTCAAGTTCTGGCCACGTGCAAATCAATTCCCAACTTTCTTTATCAAGTTCAGCACGGAGTGTTTCGAAACGTGCACTTAGAAGTTCTCGGGCTTCTTCTACTTCCCGACTGGCACCATCAAGCTGATATAAACGACGTGAAATCGCTATTTGAGAACTGATTCGTTCTCGTTCTTTTCTTAGTAATTCTACAATTTCCCCAAGGTAATGGACCCGGCTGTCAGGAATAAGTTGTGGGATATTCTCCCCGACACCACTTGTATCTAATGTGATTTTCGAACTCGGCAACTCCGGAGCAATCTCTCGGAGCCGAGACAACAAATGAAGGCAGAGTTTGCTGACACCACTATCACCGAATTGGCTAGCAACCGTTCCAAAAACCGGCAATTGTTCATTCGTCACTTCGTTCGTTATTTGCTTGTTCCTACGAAATTGCTTTCGCACACCTGTCAACGCGTCTTGTCCACCACGACGGTCGAATTTATTTATAGCAACAACGTCAGCAAAGTCCAGCATGTCAATCTTCTCCAGCTGGGAGGCTGCTCCATATTCAGGAGTCATAACGTAAAGGCTAATGTCCGCGACATCCACAATTGCGGATGATCCTTGACCGATACCGCTCGTCTCAACAATAATCAAATCAAACCCAGCTGCTTTAAAGATACCGATTGTGTCGCTAGTAGCATCTGAAAGCTCACTTCCTGAGCCACGAGTCGCAAGACTACGCATAAACACACAGCGCGAATCAATCGCATTCATACGAATACGATCTCCCAACAGTGCACCGCCGGTCTTTCGTTTTGATGGGTCTATCGACAAAATCGCAATTGTAAGTTCAGGAACATTCGTTAGCAGTCGACGAACAATTTCATCAGTAAGCGAGCTCTTGCCAGCTCCTCCAGTACCAGTAATACCAACGATAGGCACTTTTCTTTCGGATGCCTGCTGATCCAAGATGCGTATTAGCTCTTCATTCAGCAATCCCCTTTCTGCTTGAGTTACAAGCCTTGAGATCACGTCCGGCGACTGCGTTGATAACGATGAACCATCCCCATTGAGAGTGATTGACTTAACTGGGAAATCCGACTGTTCGACTATGCCGTCAATAATCCCAGCTAAACCTATATTTCTACCGTCTTCCGGAGAGAAAATCTTCGTAACCCCATAAGCTTCTAGTTCTGCTATCTCCTTAGGAACAATGACTCCACCACCGCCACCGAAAACTCTTATATGATCGGCGCCTCGCTGACGGAGTAAGTCAACAAGATAACGGAAAAATTCATTATGGCCTCCCTGATAAGAACTAATTGCTACTCCATTGGCATCTTCTTCAATAGCTGCGTCAACTATCTGAGACACCGAACGATTGTGGCCGAGATGGATAACCTCTACTCCGCGATGCTGTAAAAGCCTGCGAATAATATTTATGGAGGCATCGTGACCATCAAAAAGGGAAGCTGCGGTAACAAAGCGTATTGGGTATTTTAATTCTCGCTCATTGCTAACGTTTGTCATCAACCTGCCTCAACCAATCAAGCTACGAATCGAGAAAACTTCTTCTTGCTAAGCTGTTAACGTAGTAGAAAACAACCAACGTTGCACTATTCCGGTTGGGAAAACGTACTGGTAATTTCCTCTTCGTGTTGGTTAATTAACTCTTTAAGTTCCTTTCCTGGTTTAAAATAAGGAACTTTTTTTGCAGGGACATCAACACGCTCACCGGTCTTTGGATTGCGTCCTGTGCGAGAATCACGCTGCCGTATTCGAAAACTACCGAACCCTCGAAGTTCAATCTTGTCCCCACGGTGAAGCGCATGAATAATACTTTTGAAAACGGTGTCAACAATGATCTCAGAGTGCTTCTTTGTTAAATTCGAAACGTGTGACACCTCTTCGATCAATTCTGCCTTTGTCACTTTAACAACCCCTTTCTCATAGTTTGAATATCCAATTGCCTAGTCTGTCTTTACCATTACAGAACAGCTCTGTGGTAAACAACACAGCTTATTCCTACGACCCTCCTGATTTTCATGTCTACTTAGCTGTCCCAAAAATCCATTAATTTCAAAAGACACCCACCTCTGTACACTTTTGCTATTTCTCCCCACCATCACCTTCAGGGTTGGCTCTTGAGCTCGTAGCCCAATCTGTACCGAAATCAGCAAAATCACCAAGTGTAGCGTTGGGAGATCCCTGACTAGAATAGTTCGATTCGTAGTCTTCCATTTCCACAGCACGTATCGAAAGTCCGATCTTTCGCTCGACTCGAGAGATTTTAATAATTTTCAAGGTATGGGAACTACCAACAACGAGCTTGTTGTCTGGGTTTTCAGTTTGAGTAGCATCAACTTCGGATTTGTGTAAAAGACCCTGGATACCTTCTTCGATCTCAATAAATGCACCGAAATTTGTAAGACGCAAAACTTTTCCTTCAATAATGTCACCCTCTTGGTGCCGGTTAAAAAATTCTTCCCAAGCATCTTCACCGAGTTGTTGCAATCCAAGAGACAATCGCTGGTGCTCAGCATCAACATTAAGAACAACAGCATCAACTTTGTCACCTTTATTAAGCATTTCAGAGGGGTGGGTAACACGTTTACTCTGATTCATATCTGAAATATGGATTAGCCCATCAATACCTTCCTCCACCTCGACGAAAGCTCCAAATTCAGTGATATTCCGTACTTCTCCTTGGATGTGCGAACCAGGCTCATATTTTTTGGCTAGCTGCTGCCAAGGATTTGGTTCCACTTGTTTCAACCCCAAGCTGATACGCCTTTCTCCTGTATCCACTTGGAGCACCATTGCTTCAACCTCATCACCAATATTCAAAACCTTGGAAGGATGTTGAACCCGTTTACTCCATGACATTTCGGAAACATGAATCAGCCCTTCAAC
>CAZFLB010000274.1:0-8077 GCA_964518945.1 uncultured Acidobacteriota bacterium
TTTGGCTGTACTACAATATTAGAAAGAGGTCCAACGTTTCCGGATGCGTGCACACTCTACTGAGGCAAATTGGAGAATCGCTTGTAGAGCTTTTCGAACGGGGCGCTTCGAAGACGCTGGATTTGGGTTTGAAATTGCGTCTCGAGACAGCTTGGGGGTGTCTGGTTTGGGGCGATGTCTCTATTGGGCTGGAAGATCGTATCAAAAAGCAGGTCGATTAAAACGTGCAGAGGAATTCTTTCATCAAGTTGTCTTGGGCTTTCAGAATTCTTACTACGGTCGTAAAGCCATTAAACGTCTCGGTGAGATTCAGAGTCAACATGATTCGGAAGTTCGTCTTGGATTGGCCAGTGAAGGTATTGTTCTTACTGACGTTTTGCAGGTCGAACGAAAGAAACGTCAGCGGCGGATTGCTGAGCTTTTTGTTTTAGGGTACTCGGAGCAAGCAGCGTTAGAGGCAGAGACTGCGGTTACAGGATATCCGGATGATATTGCATTTCATCTGATGGCAGCGTGGATTCGTTTTAATGAGGGTCAGAATCTTGAGACTGTTGTGGCTGTGCGTGATGCTTTTCCTTTTCTTCATGCTGCAACTGGAGACCTAATTCCGAAACCGATCTGGAAACTATTTTATCCTCTGGTTTTTAGAGACCAGTTAGAGAATCATTCTACGGACCGCGGTCTAGATCCATATCTTGTAGCAGCACTGATTAGGCAGGAATCTGTATTCAATCCTTTTGCTCGGTCGAGATCTGGGGCACGTGGCCTAATGCAAGTGATGCCAGCTACCGGCAGGCAAATGGCTCGGGAGGAAAGACGTCGGTACACTAGTCGTGACCTCTTCGACCCTAATATTAATATTCGTTACGGCACCCTCTACTTGAATAATGTCCTTAAGCAATTCAAAGGCCGGATTGATTATGCACTGGCCGCTTATAATGCGGGGCCAACTCGTGTAAAGAGATGGACGAATATGGATATGTCCATAGATCCTGAAATTTTCATTGAAGAGATTCCCTTTGATGAGACTAGAAATTATGTGAAACTGGTGCTCCGAAATGAGATGCTGTATCGTCGACTATATGGAGGAGTTAAGCTGCCTGATGCGGCGGCACAGTAATAACTTTACCTTTTAACTCAAAATCAAAAGGGAAAACATGCTAGAAATTTCACCGCGATCGATGGCGTCTACTAAGGCGTTAAGCTTTACGGAGTCAGTTATTAGAGAGACAAGTCGTCTTGCGGCCAAGCACAAAGCAATTAATCTTGCTCAAGGCTTTCCAGATTTTCCTGCGCCAATAGAGATTAAGGAGGCAGCCGTTGAGGCCATACGTGCGGACATAAATCAATACGCTATCACGTGGGGTGCGAAGCCTTTAAGAGATGCTATATCGCAGCGTTATCGCGATGTTTACAACATGGAAGTTAACCCAGAAAGCCACATAACAGTAACTTGCGGTTCTACAGAAGCAATGATTGCGACAATGCTGGCAGTGGTTGACCCTGGTGATGAGGTCATTGTTTTTGAGCCATTCTATGAAAATTATGGCCCGGATGTGATTCTCTCAGGAGCTTTGCCACGGTATGTTCAATTAAGGCAGCCGAATTGGGAGTTCGACCCAGAAGAGTTAGCGAATGCTTTCAGTAATCGTACAAGGGCTATTATTGTTAACAGTCCAAATAATCCGACAGGAAAGATTTTTAGTCGTTCAGAACTGGAAACGATTGCTAATCTATGCCAAAAATGGGATGTCATTGCAATAACCGACGAAATTTATGAGTACATACTCTACGATAGCGCTAAGCACATTCCGCTAGCATCGATAGAAGGTATGAAAGATCGTACTGTTACTATCAACAGTATTTCCAAAACTTATTCGGTTACGGGTTGGCGCGTAGGTTGGTGTATCGGAACAGAAGAGCTCACTAGTGCCATTCGAAAAGTACATGATTTTCTTACTGTGGGTGCTGCAGCACCATTACAGCAAGCAGCAGCAGTGGCTCTAGAATCACCTGACTCTTACTACGTAAAGCTTGCTAGTGACTATCAGGGGCGTCGTGACAACTTATTAACCGGCTTGCAGACTGCTGGGTTCCAATGCTATGTGCCTCGAGGGGCATATTACATCATGACGGATATTTCATCTTTTGGATTCAAAGATGATGTGGCGTTTTCTGGGCATCTGATTGAAAATATAGGAGTTGCAGCAGTTCCCGGATCGAGTTTTTATCATGATCCGAAAGATGGTAATCAGAAACTCCGATTCACTTTCTGCAAAACAAACAAGATTTTGGATGATGCTACGAGGCGACTTGAGAGTTTAAAGCTGTAGATGAATTTGACGGCTGTTGGGGTGTTATGGCTTATGTTCTCGTTACCCCAGAACCTAGCAGAACTAGCTTACGAAAAATCTCGTACTGAACTGGCAACAGGTAATTTTGCTGATGCAGAGATTTCAGTGCGTGAAGCGATTTCTCGATCTCTGTATTTTTCTCCAAAGTCGGAGCTTGGAAAAAGTCGTGGAAAGGGATTGCTCTTTACGGAAGCGATTCTTGAAGCCCGAAATGACTATCGTAGTCGTCGTGCTCGATATTTTCTTGGTTTAGGTGAGGTGTTGGCATTGCAAAAAAAATGGCTTGGATCGCGTAAAGCGTATTCCAGGGCTACAGCTATTGTTCCGAATCCTGATGCTTTAATAGAAATGGCAGACGATCCTGATTTGAGTACTTTACAGCGACGTAATCTATTGCTCAAAGCATATTTGACTCTCGGTGCTGATAGGGAGCAGATAGAAAAAATGTTGCTTAAGACGGGGATATTTAGGTCACGGGATTCACTTAAATCAAGCCTTGATCAAAAGCGCTTTCCTGAACTTCTAGGTGAGTTTTCTGATTTGGAATGGCTAGACGAAACTTTCCCAGTATTTCAAACGGTTACCGATTTAGGCATTTTAAACACCGCTAGCCTCTATGAAGAGGGGGGAGTATTGGTAGTTTATATTCCGACCGAAGACTGTATTTCTTGCAGTAAACAGCTTGATGGCTTATCGAGGCCTGTACGAGAGGCGCAAGGAAATGAGAAGCCATTAGAAGTAGTGGCGTTTGTTCCGGAAGTAGGATTGCCGGGGTTGCGTCGCATCGTTCGCTTGCTAGGTATGCCGATTGGAGTTGGGAGAGTCGAAGGTCTGCCACTTGATGTGAATTTTATTGACGAAGGAGAAATTCGAGTTGTTGCTCGTGGCGGTATGACCCAGATTCGTTTTCAAATGACACCGGAGACACAATCACGAGATATTCGGAAGCGTGTGGAAGCAATTTTCTCTTTTTTGGAAACTCCTGGATTTCCAACTGATGAAAAGCCCGAACTAAGCAATGCTCCAATAGTTACGTTTCAACATAATCATAATCAATACAAAACTGCTCTTGAGTGGGTTAGAAAAATTGAGAAGCTGGAGGCTGGTCGTGCTTCGGTAAATGATCTTTATGATCGTTTACAACGGCTAACACTTCGTGTGATACGTAATCTACTGAACAGGGAACAGGTATTTGATTTGGTAGACTCGTTGGGAGCGCTGCGTGGTGCAAATGCTTCCAAAATGCAAGCATTGGGATTGCTCGATCATGATCTTGGTGATCGTTTATTGGCTGAGGCGAAGAAACTAGTCCCAGGTGTACAAAGGAGTGCATCCAGGAATGAGGGTTTCTTTTTTGTCGATGTTGTTAGAGAGGACGAACGGCCAATTCAATTATTGCTCCAGCGTTCCTTTCAAACAACTTTTGGGTTGGAGCATTTTAGTTTTGTTCTCGAAAACACCGGAGAAGATATTCTAATTGCTTGGGTTGGGCGTGAATCGGGAGAGCCTAGAGGTGTTGCTACAGCCTCTGGAGATTCGATATTTCGGTACTCCACTGAAGATGATTGCAATGGTCTTAGGATTGTTCGTCAGCTTAAGTCAATCTATGACAGTTGCAATGCCCTCCTTATCGAGGGTGAGGTTGTTGAGGTTTATCCTGCAGTTGTAGACTTTTTGCCAGATCCTCCTATGTATTATCGCCGTGCAGTCATTTCGAAGCGGGAGGAAAGTGCACTTGAAAAAGGTTTTGATCTATACAAAAAGGGTGATTTTCGAGCAGCAGCTATAGCATTCTCTAGCGCTTTGCATGATGTTGACGAAGTAGCTCCTTATGATGCTACTGACGTTCTATATAACAAAGCACGTATGCTTGAGCTGCAAGGTGACGGTCACGATGCGCTTGAGCTTTACCGAAGCCTCGGTGATATTGAGTATCAGCACTTAGTGGACCAGGGGGTTGCACGTCTCGAACGTACAATTAGAGAACCTGTTGACCGCTGATTGTTAGAGTTGCTATTTTCTTTGTTGAGTATTTAAGGAAACATTGCATAGTAGTGTAGTTATGCATGGAATAGGATTGTGCTGAGTTCGTTCTGTTGTCTCCTTTGCGCTGCACAGAAAACGAATCTCTTGTTTGCTAAGGTATGAGTCGAGCATGAAAGAACTTCGCCGGCTTGCTCCGTACCTCGCGCAGTATCCAAAACCGTTGTTGCTTGGATTTATTTCTCTTGTGCTGGCTAAAGGGGCAGAGGTTCTTGCTCCGCAAATTCTCAAGCTGACAGTCGATGACCTTACTGTCGAGGTCACAGTACAGAAGCTGGCCTTATATGGCGGAGCCATTGTTTGCATCGCAATGGTGGTGGGGTTTTTTCGTTTCTGGATGAGACGTCTTTTAATAGGCGTATCTCGACACGTAGAGTATGACCTGAGGGGAGATTTTTTCTGCCACCTTCAGGTGATGAGCCCCTCTTTTTATCAAAGGTGGCGAACTGGCGATCTTATGTCCCGCGCGTCCAGTGACATTTCTTCCGTTCGGATGGTGATCGGACCAGGAATTATGTACCCATTGGAGACACTAATAATTACAGTGGGGGCGATCGGGTTCATGTTAACCATTAGTTGGCAGCTAACGTTGGTAGCACTCTCCCTAATGCCCATTGTGTCTTTGGCAGTTAAGTGGTTCGGTTCCATTATCCATGAGCGTTTTGAGAGGATTCAAGAAAAGATGAGCGATATTTCTGCACTTGTGCAAGAGAATCTCGCAGGTATTCGAGTTGTTAGAGCTTATGTTCAGGAAGACTACGAGAGAGAAAAGTTTCGAGTCGAGAATGATGAATATTTCAGGAGACAATTAAGTCTCGCAAAGGTTTGGGGTGCTTTTCATCCGTTACTAACATCTCTTATAGGGCTTGGTACAGCACTTGTGCTTTGGCTGGGCGGGAAAATGGTCATTTCTCATGAAATTTCTCTCGGAGAACTTGTAGCATTCTTTGCGTACTTGAATTTGTTAACTTGGCCAATGATCGCTTTCGGGTGGGTCGTAAATATTTATCAGAGGGGCGCTGCTTCAATGAAGAGGCTTACATTGATACTCGACGAAACGCCAGAATTTACCGCAATCGACACTAATGAACAAAAAGTTGGGGGGAGAATCGAATTCAAATCCGTAGGTTTTAGTTATTCGGAGGATAATAACAAGGAAGCGATACTAAAAGGTATTGATTTGGCTGTTGAACCGGGACAAACCATAGCTTTTATAGGAAGCACTGGTTCGGGAAAAAGCACTTTAGTACAACTGATTCCTAGGCTTTATGATGTGACTGAAGGGGCTGTGCTTGTCGGTGGCCATGATGTCAGAACACTTCCGCTAGAAGATTTGAGAAGAGCTGTCGGTTTTGTTCCTCAGGACAGCTTCTTGTTCTCAGAGTCAATTCGCGACAACATTGCTTTTGGTTGTTTCAATGCTGATGATGAGCTAGTACAAGAAGCTGCTCACATAGCAGGTATACGTACGGACATTTCCGAGTTTCCTGACGGTTTCAACACGTTTGTTGGAGAACGCGGAGTCACACTATCTGGTGGTCAGAGACAGAGGACTACGATTGCACGTGCACTTATAGTGGGAAAACCGATCCTCATCCTTGATGATGTGTTTTCGGCTGTTGATACTGAAACAGAAGATAGAATCATGGCGCAGCTTGATGCATTTCAGGGTGAGCGTACGATTCTACTGGTTTCCCATCGAATCAGCACTGTTAAGAATGCTGATAACATTTATGTTCTCGAGCGTGGTGTCATTGTTGAACATGGTACGCACGAGGAGCTAGTTGCGTGTAACGGCCCATACAGAAGTCTTCATGAGAAACAAAAACTTGAAGCAGAACTAGAGCGTATTTAACAAGGTCAGGCTTTATGAGCGCGTGATTCGAAGAGAATGATTGAAGAGGTAGGTCTAGGCAAGGTTTACGACGGTCGATTGATGCGGCGTTTGCTTTCTTACTTAGCTCCGTATGGGGCGGTGGTGGCCCTGTCCCTTACGCTGGTTATCATGATCTCTGCCCTTAAACTTGTTGGGCCAATGCTAGTAAAGATTGCCATAGATGATTTTATTGCAAACGATGACGTGATTGGATTGTATCGATTAAGCAGGGTTTATATTGTTGTTTTGATAGGACAATTTGGGGTCTCCTATTTGCAGATCTACATGATGAATATGGTAGGACAGCGTGTCATGGCAGATATGCGGCTAGAGATTTTCACTCATCTCCAAAGACTGCAATTAGCTTTTTCCGACCGCAACCCGATAGGACGAATGGTAACTCGGGTTACAACAGACGTTGAGACATTGAATGAGCTTTTCAGTTCTGGCGTCGTGACCATTTTTGGTGATGTTTTTATGCTATTTGGAATTATGGGAGTCCTTCTTTACCTTGACTGGCGACTTGCAATAGTTACATTTGCGGTGTTGCCTGTGCTTTTTGGTGTGACACTCATTTTCAAGAGAAGAGTTCGTGTGGTTTATCGCCAAGTACGCACGCGTGTCGCGATGCTCAATGCATTCATACAAGAGAACATCATTGGTATGAGAGTCGTACAGTTGTTTGGACAAGAGCGACGTAAATTAAACCAGTACAGCGAGTTAAATCAAAAACATACCGATGCAAATCTTGAATCTATCTTGCACTATTCCATTTTTTACCCTGTGGTTGAAATTTTGAGTGCGTTCGCTATAGCTCTTATTATTTGGTATGGAGGCGGACAAATTCTTTTGGGGACCTTGACTCTTGGGGGACTAGTGGCTTTTATTCAGTACTCGGAAAAGTTCTTCCGACCGATAAGTGATCTTTCGGAAAAGTTCAACGTTCTTCAGGGCGCCATGGCTTCTTCAGAGCGCATCTTTAGTTTGCTCGATACAAAGGTAACAATTAAGTCTCCTCAGAATTTGTTTCCTACTCCTTTTTTGAAAAAGGGCAAAGAGGGTAACCCCATTATCCGGTTTGAAGATGTTTGGTTTGCATATGACGACGAAAAATGGGTTCTTAGAGACGTCAATTTTTCCGTCAACCACGGAGAGACAGTGGCGATTGTAGGTCATACCGGATCAGGGAAGTCGACCTTAATGAGTCTCCTTGCTCGTTTTTACGACACTCAGCATGGGCAGGTAGCAGTCGGTGGCGTTGATGTTCAAAAGTGGAACCTCAAAGAGCTCCGCGAGCAGTTTGGGGTCGTCTTGCAAGATGTGTATCTTTTCTCCGGCACCATTGCCTCAAATATTCGACTTGGTGATGAAAACCTTACTGATGAGCAAGTTGTTGCTTCAGCAGCATCTGTTAACCTTGAGAATCGTTTGATTAACCATGGAAAGGGGTTAGATGCGCCTGTTCTAGAGCGAGGGTCATCACTTTCCTTAGGACAAAGACAACTTGTTTCATTTGCTCGTGCACTGGTGCGAGACCCAAAAATTCTTTTGCTTGACGAAGCAACTTCAAACATTGACACAGATACTGAGCTTTTGATTCAGGAAGCTCTAGAAAAACTATTTGCCAAGAGAACGAGTATAGTGATTGCCCACCGGCTCTCAACTATCCAAAAAGCAGATCGTATTTTGGTTTTGCACAAAGGAAGTATTCGCGAATTTGGAACGCATCAAGAGCTTTTGGCAACAAGAGGCATTTACTACAAGCTGTATCAGTTACAGTATAAAGAACAAGAGTTTGGAGTGC
>CAZFLB010000275.1:0-20657 GCA_964518945.1 uncultured Acidobacteriota bacterium
CACAATGAGACGCGTTATTGAAGCAGCTCAAGAAAAAAAAGCCACAGATATTATCATTCTCGATTTAGCTGGACTTACTAGTTTTACCGATTATTTCCTGATTTGCTCGGGAACAAACCATCGCCAGTTGCGTTCAATCTCTGATGAAATTGAATCATCTCTTTCAAAACTTCAAACGAAACCTGCCCATGTTGAAGGTCATCCTCAGGGAGAATGGATTTTGATTGACTATATTGATTTTGTTGTTCACATTTTCACACCAACCAGTCGGTGTTACTACGACTTGGAACGGCTTTGGGGTGATGCAAAAAAACTTACTGTGGTCAGTTGAATCAGGAGCCGCTTTGGTGGCTTTGGTACGTTTTAGTCTCTGAAACTGTTATTAGAGCAGGAGGTTTTTTTCGATAATTATTTCATTATCTTTCTACGTTATATACCAGGTTTAAGGTGTTGCAAATTTGAATGATTTTGGAACGATAGAGTTGTTTTTCTAAGTCGATAATAAGCTAACATCAAACTAGTAATTGGATTTAACGGAATATGGTTCGGGTTTTTGGACGTTGGTGTTGTAGTGCTAGACTAAGGTAGTTGCTATGAGAGCAAAGACAGTTGCTACTATTCTGATTGTTTTTATTTTTGTTTGGTTTGTCGTTTCTACAATTCGATTAAACGAAACTATTGTAACGATGCGCTTTGCTCTATTTCAGGCGATCGAACTTGAATTGTGGATGGTAATGCTGGCGTCATTTAGTGCTGGTGCTGGTATTATCCTAACTTTCGATCTCGCTGGTGTTTTCCGTAGATTTGTGCTCAATCGCCGCCTACAACGTGCAAGCAAAGCCCAGGAGCGTGTAGAAGACCTTTATATGAAGGGCCTTGATGCAATGCTCAATGGTCGATATAAAAAGGCACTTGAACGATTTGAGAAAATTCTTACAAGTGAGCCAAATTATGAAAATGCACTGATTAAACGAGGTGATAGTTTGTGTGCATTAAAACGTTATCAGGAAGCTGCTGAATCTTTGGAGCAAGCTATTCAATTGGCACCAGATAATCTGATGGCACTGTACTCTTTGACTGAAGTGCACTTTGCGGCAGGCGATGATGAAAAAGCGCAATTAGTACTGGAACAAATTGTTTCATTGCAGCCGAAAAGTTCTATCTCTGCTCACCGGAAGTTACGTGAACTTTTAATCCGTGAGAATAAATGGGATGAAGCTAGTGATTTGCAAAAGCACATACTTAACATGGTAAGTAACAAGGAAGACATGGACCTTGAGCAGTCCATTGCTAATGGACTTCACCTTGGTATGGGTGTAACTCGTCTGGAGCAAGGTCAAATTGGAGAAGCGCTAGCCATTTTCCGTTCGGTGCTTAAACACGATGAATCGTTCGTGCCGGGGTATGTTCGGTTAGGTGAGGCGTTAGTTGTTAGCGGAGATAGTGAAGAAGCAATTGCTACATGGCGTAGAGGAAACGATGTAACAGGCTCTGTAGAGCCGTTAATAGCGCTTCAAAATTTTTATTTACATGCAGAAAGACCCGAAGAAGCTATCTCGATTTGGAAGCAAGCATTAGTTCTTGCCGATAATGAGATGCCTTTTCGATTTTGTCTCGGGAAACTTTACTACAAATTGTTTATGTTAGATGAAGCACTTCGCGAGTTTGAACTTATTGAAGACCAAATCAGTGGGTTTCCGGCGCTTAATTTTTATGTCGCTCAAATCTTAGAGAGTAAAAAGAACCACTCGGACGCTTTGTTTAAGATTAAAGCACTTTTGGAAGAAGCAGAGGCTTTAACGGCAGACTATATGTGTAGCAATTGCGAGTTGCGGGTTACTGAGTGGGGTGAGCGTTGTGATCAATGCGGTCAGTTCGGACAGATTGCTTTAAATCTTCCGGTTGTTGCCCCCCCGGAGCCTTTTATCCATCCTTCACCCACCTGGTCGACACCATAAGAACTTGGGGTAACATTATTGATGGTTGCACGATTAGTGATTATGACTCGGGCTTACCCTGAATAAGGATTATATAAATATTGAAGCGTGTTCAAGTTGTAATAATAATTTTCCTGGGTTTGTTTTTAGGATATGTTATAGCAACGTTCTCTTTAGATATTGATGTCGTCCGACTATTTGTAGAAAAAGCGGTAGATGGCTTAGATAAGCCACTCAAACAGTTCTATGAAGATCGCGAAAAAGAGATTGTTGAAATTATTGATGACCCAACTCTTTTTACGTCGAGACTTCTATTTGAAGTAGACCGTCTAGAACCGTTTCCTTTCCTAGATCTACCTTCGGATTTTGAGCTTGCTAAGAGAAAATATGGTGAGGATGAGTTGAAAAAAGCAGGTGATTTGCCGTGGCGTTTGATCGAAAGTTATCAACAGCTTGTCGAGGCATTCCGTTCATCAGATTTTGAAGCTGTTCTTACTAGATCAGCAGAAATTGCGCGCTTTGTTAGCGTTATGTATATGCCGGTAAATTTATCGATTAACGGTGACGGGGAACCAACTCTTCAGCACGGTCTTCGAGAACGGTTCAGTTCTACATTGCTGGAGATGTATTTTCGAGATCTTGATGTTGATAAACCAAAAGCAATTTTTCTTGACCGTCCGGATGATTACGCTATGTCAATTTGTCGAAAAAGCTATATGTGGTTCGACAATATTCTTTATTTTGACTATCAGTCCCGCATGGGAGTTCAAAGCTATGATCGTTTTTATTATGAGGGCATGTGGCTTCACGCGAAGCCTATACTTAAGAAACTGTTAGACGGAGTGGTGCTTGATACGTCTAGTTTCTGGTATACGGCTTGGCTTTCTGCTCGACGGCCAGACTTGCCGAAAAGGAAGTGAGTTAGGTCACGGCTACAGACAAAGTTGATAATTAATGAACTAGAGTTTGATTCTCGTAGTTAGCTGAAAGGTGCGACAGTCTCTATGAAGCATGAAGGAAAGGCTTCTTCTATATTGTATATGTGTTTACTATCATTGTTTTGCACCACTACTGTTCTTGGAGATTTTGGTGAAAGGGTTAACAGAGTAGATCGAACGGAATTAAGAACTGGGCCTATTATGGAGATCGAGCCTTTTGAATACGATTTTGGTGATGTGTCTCAAGATCAGCAAATGAGCTATGGTTTCACACTTTCTAACACAGGTACGGAAACGCTAGATATTTTGCATATTTCCACATCGTGTGGATGTGCCGCAGCAGTAACGCCTGACCGAAAGGTGCAACCGGGAGAATCGACGACACTAATGGTTACAATGAAGACACTAAAATACAAGGGAGTAATTGAACGAAGTGTTTCTATCGCTTCAAATGATAAGCGTCGTGTTCAGACTGTAAAGGTCAAAGCATTTGTACAGGTTCCTGAGTAAAGAGTGCTAAAAAGTTTACCGCGTAGTACGTGCTAAGGCCTGCTGTGTGAAATCACTGGCAACTGTAGTAGTTGCTGTTGTATCTGTAACAATTTCCCAACTATTTTTTGATTTCAGGATTGATTGCACGAGTTTGGTATGAATCTCATGTCCTGCACGCGTTGCCACCACATGAGCGTGTAGAGGTTTTCCCAGTAACACAAGATCTCCTAAAAGGTCTAGAATTTTGTGGCGTACGAACTCATCTGGAAATCTCAGGGGGTTGTTTAGAACACCGGTCTCTCCGAGAACGACGGCATTATCCAAAGAGCCTCCGACGGCAAGCCCTTTTTGACGCATGATTTCAACATCTTTTAGAAAACCGAAGGTTCGCCCCGGAGCGATCTCGTTTATGAAACTAGTTTCTTCGATGTCGACCGAATACTCCTGATGCCGAAGGAGTGGGTGATCAAAGTTAATGGTATAAGAGAGACGCAAACCATTAGATGGATAAGCAGTAATGGAGCGACCTTCTTCCGTGACTGTAATCGGTTGCGTAATTTTGATGATCTGCTGCGGTGATGAAAGTAAACGAATTCCTGCCTCATGAATGAGATAGATGAATGGAGCTGAGCTGCCGTCCATGATTGGAACCTCCGGGCCGTCTAACTCCACAATGACATTATCGATTTCTAAGGCTCGAAGTGCTGCTAGTAAATGTTCAACTGTCCCGATTTGTACGCCGTTACGTGCAAGGCATGTGGCATGATTAATGTGTGATAAGTACTCAACAGTAGCGGGGATCTGTAGATTGTCAGCGTCAACTCGCTGAAAAACAATTCCAGTGTTTGCACTCGAAGGCTTAAGGCTAAGAGTGACCTCTTTTCCTGAATGGAGGCCAACACCGACGCAGCTACTGGTTTTTTTGAGAGTGCTTTGCCTTTTCATAGGGTGTCTTTACGCTATGCTAAAACTATAAGCAATGTTTGTGCCAACAATCACTCTGTTTTCCACTTCGTAACCGACTGCAAATAAAAAAGTTGTGGTAGATCGACAATATGGTTGAATGATGTGTCGCGTGTTTGAAACAGTAATCTTGAGGTAAGTGTGTCATTTGCGCACTTTTAAGTAATTCTTGAATCGGTTATCGTTGATATAGTAATTAGAACCGAGGAGAAGTGGCTGCTTTTAGTAACTTGTACGGTGACACCGGTTTCAATCGTCGTATCTTTGGCCACTGTGTTAATGTTTGTGGTTGTCAAGGATATGCTCTTTTCGTTCACGGTGTACTAGTGGATGACATGGTAAAGGCGACCACAGGTATATAGGGTGATTATTCAAGAGCCAACACGACCTAACCCTGAAGCTTGGTATAGAGCTGGTTTTGCCCCGATTAATTACCTCCAGAAGAGTCTTGAAATACTTCAGCTTAATGTTAAAACATTTCGAAACGTTGCTCAGGATGAGGGAGCTTTTTTCCCAGCGCTTTTATTTTTTGCTGTTTCTGGGCTCGCGAGTGGAATGGGGCAATTCAATATCAAAATGATGGTAATTGGGCCGATTCTTGCCATTGTTTTTTCATTGATGTTTGTAGGACTCCTGAATGTGCTCGCTAATAGCTTTGGTGGCACGGTCAAATTCTTAGAGCTTTATCAACCTCTAGGGCTTGCTGCCTCGCTTATGTGGGTTCAGGCGTTACCTTTTCTGGGACCGTTATTAGGCATCTTCGCCTTTGTGTATTTTGCAGTTGTTGCCAATGTAGCGTTAGAGTCGGTCGCAGGTTTATCGCCTGCAAGGGCGGTAGCTGCCATTTCTCTTCTAGTTGGAGCTGTGTTGTTCCTCTTCCTATTCTTTTTTGCGATAGCAGGGTCGGTCATCATTATGAAAACACTTCTTTCATGAAGTTTTCAACACATCGAGAGTTTGTTTGGCTGCACGGATCAAGAGTGTTTACGGATACTTTTTGTTCTTTCTAATTGGTTGAGATCTAGGTCGGAAGGAACCAAGCGTTTTGGCGAAGAAGTCTTCTAATCAAAATAGACCGGCAGTGAAGGCTGCAAAGTCGACTCATGCACAGCTTTCCTTCGACGGCTTCATAGGGTCACCCGGACAGGACTTGGTGGTTGAGCTGCATCAAGCTACTCAAGAACGTTACTTGAATTATGCCCTGTCTGTGATTACGTCCAGAGCGCTTCCAGACGTCCGTGATGGTTTAAAGCCAGTACAACGTCGAATTCTCTTTACCATGTGGCAGCAACGACTTTTGTCTGTAGTTAAGTTTCGAAAATGCGCCAAAGTAGTAGGTGACGTTATGGGCTCGTATCACCCACATGGTGATAGTGCTATCTACGATGCACTAGTGCGTCTGGCTCAGTCTTTCGCAACTAAACTTCCGCTGATTGAAGGATCGGGAAACTTTGGCTCACTCGACGGCGATCCTCCTGCGGCCATGCGCTATACAGAGTGTCGACTTTCTGGTGTTTGTAATGAGATTCTTGGTGAGATTGACAGTGGTACCGTACATTTCCGGCCTAACTACGATGGTACAAAGAAGGAGCCAGTTGTTCTCCCCACAAAAATTCCCTCGTTGCTTGTGAATGGTTCGGCTGGAATAGCAGTTGGGATGGCGACGAACATACCACCGCACAATCTTGGGGAAGTCCTTACTGCGCTTGTTAAAATGCTCGATGCTCAGCTTGAGGATAGGGAGCTTTCAACACGCCAACTTTGTCGTTATATCAAGGGGCCTGACTTTCCAACCGGCGGACAGATATTAAATGATAGCAATGATCTAAAGCGGATCTATGAAAGCGGAAGTGGTCTTATTCGTATCCGTTCTACAATTGAAGCTGGAGAGACAAAGCGGGGGGTAAAACAGCTTTACGTTACTTCAGTGCCATATCAGGTCAACAAATCTCAATTGGTTCAACGTATTGCTGATGTCGTGCTGTCTAGAAAAATGCCGTTATTGCTTGATGTTAAAGATGTTTCTGCGGATGATGTTCGTATCCAACTCAGTTTAAAGGCAGATGCGGATGAGCAAAAAGTACTAGCTTATCTATATAAGAACACACCCCTCCAGTCTAACTTTAATGTGAATTTGACTTGTTTAGTTCCTACAGAAAATCCGGATGCGGGACGTCCGGAGCGTTTGGAGTTGAGAGAAATTCTCTGGCATTTTCTCCATTTTCGAATGGAAGTTGTTACCCGGCGTCTTGAAAACGAGCTAGAACAATTGAAGAAGCGAATTCATATTCTCGAGGGACTTGTAAATGTCTTTGATGCTCTCGACCAGATTTTGCGCATTGTTCGTGGGTCCGAAGGGAAAAAAGATGCAGCAAAGAAGATTATGAAAAAATTTCCTCTTGATGAAGGACAAACAAACGCAATACTGGAACTTAGATTATACCGGTTAGCGAAGCTCGAAATTCTTACTGTTCGAGAGGAACTCTCTATTCATAAAAAGCGGTCACGCGAGATTAGTGGTTTGCTTAAAAACGAAGAGGCTCGGTGGAAATTGGTTCGAAAAGAGTTCGTTCAAACTGAACAATTGTTTGGTAAAACTGATTTGAGACAGACGACCATAGCATCGATAGTTGATGAGCCTGAGTTCAGTGCCGATGATTTCATTGTTGCAGAGGACAATCATGTTCTTGTTACTACTGATGGTTGGGTTAAGCGTCAGCGAGAGATTAAAGATCCAGGTAAAACTCGACTTCGGGAGGGAGATTCAGTTCTTTCGTGCTTTGCTGGAAGTACCCGTGCTAGCTGTGTTTTTATATCCAACCAAGGTTACGCTTACACTTCACGTATTATCGATTTGCCAGCTACAACAGGGCATGGGGTTCCCATCCAAAAGCTATTCAAATTGCGAGACGGGGAGCAAATTGTGAACGCGTTCAGCATGGACCCGCGTGTTATAGGTAATGTTTTTGTTGATGAAGGCCGACCCGACTATGCTCCTGAGGTTCATGGTATAGCGGTAACGAGTGATGGCTATGCGCTTCGTTTCGGCCTTGGGTCATTTTCGGAGCCGAGCACTCGTAATGGCCGTCGGTTTGCACGGTTTGGATCTCATGTTGAGTTAATTAGCGTAGCTCTGATTAATGGAAATGAGACCATTATTGTTGCCAGTGTAAATGCGAGAATACTGCTGTGCAAAGCAGAAGACGTTAATTATCTCGAGGGGCCAGGAAGAGGAACAATCCTTATCAAGCTGGGTAAAGGAGATCAGGTGCTTACTTTTATAGCTGCTACTGACAACCACGATCGACTTATTGTTCGAACCACTCGTGGCGCGAAAAAAACTATTTCCACTGGAAAATACGAAGTGACTTCACGGGCAGGTAAAGGCCGGCAGCTTTTGAAAAATGGCAGTCTATCGGGAGTGGAAAAGCCGGAAGTTAGTCCCCCAAAGCCTTTTATTGAAGAAAACTTTCCTGCTGAAAACTAATAGTGGCCTACACCGCAAAAGATATCACTGTTCTGCAAGGACTCGAACCTGTACGCAAACGCCCAGGGATGTACATTGGGGGCGTTTCATCAAGTGGACTTCATCATCTTGTCTGGGAGATTCTTGACAATAGTGTCGATGAAGCTATGAATGGGTACGCAACCAAGGTTGACGTAATACTTCATAAAGATGGATCATCGGTTACTGTTACAGATGACGGTCGAGGAATACCTGTAGACCGTCATCCGCGTGTAAAAAAGCCAGCAATTGAGGTTATCCTCACCACCCTTCATGCTGGGGGTAAGTTCGAGGGGCAGAATTACAAAACCGCAGGAGGTTTGCACGGTGTGGGCGCTTCTGTTGTTAATGCACTTTCGTCACTCTTGTACGTTGAAGTCAAGAGGGATGGTTATGTTTATGACATGACGTTTAAAGCCGGGAAGCCGGCAACAAAGCTAAAAAAGAAGGGACGTGGTCGCGGAACAGGAACCAAGATCACATTTCATCCGGACCCGAAGATTTTTCCAAAAACTCGTTTCAACCCGAACACTTTTTATTCAAGGTTGCTGACAACGAGTTATCTGCACAAAGGTCTTACTATTACTTTTGTTGATGAAACCGATAAACGCAAGCAAAAACACGTATTTATGCACGAGGACGGAATACGCAGTTATCTAAGCCGTATTCTAGAAGAAAGACATGCCAAGAGTGCACATGGGACACCGTTTGTTTTTGAGCGAGAACAGGATAGTAATGGAACACGGGTCGAATTGGTATTACAGTGGACTGAGGCGACGGATGAACATGTTCGAAGTTTTGTCAATGGTATTCCGACGAGTTCAGGTGGTTCGCATGAGAACGGGTTGCGTGCTGGGCTTGGAAAGGGACTACGGAACTATATTGATACTCATAAACTCACTCCAAAAGGGGTAACTCTTTCTTCGGAAGATATTCGCGAAGGACTGGTAGGGGTTCTAAGCGTGTTTATAACCGATCCTCAGTTCCAAGGTCAGACCAAGGACCGTCTGAACAACCCTGAAATTCAACAACAGCTAGATGGTCTTATAAGACCTGCACTTGAGCATTGGCTTAATCATAACAGGTCAACGGCTGAATCTATCGTAGCAAGAATAATCCTTGCAGCTAGAGCTAGGGAGGCATCTAGAGCAGCATCTGCGGCGGTTATACGCAAAACCGCAACGAGAGCAAGGTTACTACTACCCGGAAAGTTAAGTGATTGCACTTCGACTCGATCGACGGATACCGAGATTTTCATTGTTGAAGGAGATTCTGCAGGTGGTTCGGCGAAACAAGGTCGTGATAGAAAAAAGCAAGCTGTGTTGCCATTACGTGGCAAGGTGCTCAATGTCGAGCAAGCGACGCTGCCAAAAATAATGGAAAATAAAGAACTCGCGGACCTGGTGCAAGCGCTTGGTTGTGGTCTGGGTAAAAACCTAGAGATAGAGAAGCTTCGTTATCAAAAAGTGATACTTTTGGCAGATGCGGATGCAGATGGTCATCACATTACAACGCTTCTGCTAACGTTTATTTATCGACAAATGCAAGAGTTGATTCGGGCAGGAAAGGTCTATATTGCACAACCGCCGTTATATCGTATCGATATTGGGAAAAAAACTTACTGGGCTGCTGATGATGAAGATAGAGACCGTCTCATTAACAAACATGGAAACGGGCAAAAAGTTGATCTCACACGATTCAAAGGACTGGGTGAGATGATGCCCAAAGTGCTATGGGAGACAACACTGAATCCAAAGACAAGGCGTCTTCTGCGTGTCAGTATTGACGATGCGCTGAAGACCGATCGTGTTATCTCGGAACTGATGGGGAAAGATCCAGCAGCGCGGTTCGATTTCATTATGGAGAGAGCAGAAGAAGTCGTGGAACTAGATTTGTAGGACTGCCGAAAGGTTATAAAGTGCTGTTTTCTTAACCAGCTAGCTAGAGTTGGTAACTCGAACAGATCATTTGCGACCTGTTTTTTCAAAACGAAGAGCTGCGATCTGCTCAGATAAAAGTCCAAACAAAAATAGTGTGGCTGAAGCTATGAGGAGAAGCACTGAAGTATTTGTTACATGGACCTCGTTGACAATCGTATATATGAGATAAGTGAATCCGAGAAGAAAAAATATAAGAGAGACGGGAATAAAGATTCTCAACGGACTAAATAAGGTGACCATTCGAACTATAAGAGCGATGAACCGCCAGCCTTCTTTCCAAGGACGCATTTTGCTTTTTTCCTTGCCTATGCGCTTATTCCCGTCAATTTCAACAAAGCAAACACTGTATCCTGCTTTGATGAACGCTAGAGTACTAGTGGTCGGGTAGCTGAATCCATTTGGAAACAAGTGTACAAATTGCTGAAAGCGCTTTCGGTCTGCTGCTCGAAAACCAGATGTTAGATCTTTAATTGGAAATGCTGACAGTATTGAAGCAAACTTGTTAAGGGCACCATTCCCGATTCCACGTAATAGGGAAGCTTGATCTTTAAAAGAACGTGAACCCACTACTAAATCATGATCTGACAGTCTATCAGTGAGTTTGACGATGTCATTTGGAGAATGCTGACCGTCGGCATCCATCAAAAGAATGAATTTGCCCGTAGCTTTCCTAATCGCGGTCTTAACAGCAGCACCATTCCCTTTGTTGTAGGGATGTTGGATTACAGTAGCGCCAGCTTTCTGGGCTTCGTCCGATGTTCGGTCTGAAGATCCATCGTCGACAACAATGATCTCCTTCCAGTTGCCGAGGCTGTGTACTTTCCGAATAATATCAGCAATAGCACTCTCTTCATTGAAGGCTGGAATCAGTACACTAGTTTGCTCCCGAACTGTCATGAGTGATCTTCCTGTCCTTCTTTTTTATTTCTGGTGATTTTGTCGACTCGATCTTCCAATTGTCGCTGTCGATAAAGCACTTCTTCCAATAATCGTCTGGAGGATTGATTAATGTCGGCGACCAGTCCGATAAGAAAAATTACAGTGCTGAGAATTAGCAAGACACCTGCAACAATCACAGATTGGACGTGTCCTTGCCCTTCACCGAGGAACTCCCGAAAATAGAGATACCTAAAGGAGAGAAATAACCCAGGCATTAAGAAGGCAGCGCTCACGTAGCTAAAGAATTTTAACGGCTCAAACATTGCGTAGATTCGAACAATGGTTGCAGCAGAGCGTTTCACATAATCCCAGTTGGATCGAACTAGTCGACTCGGTCGTGTTCGTCGGGGAGTAATTGGGACTTCTGCGATTGCGAGTTTTTTCTTGCCTGCTTGGATAATGGTCTCGAGGGTATAGGTGTAGTCAGATACCAAGTTCAGACGTTCTGCCGCATCTCGAGTGAAAGCACGAAATCCACTAGTAGTATCTCGGACACTGGTTCCGGATACTTGTCGGACAACCCAACTGCCAAGTGTTTGCAGTTTTTTCTTGGTAAACGAAAAATGCTCTACGTTTTTTACTTGGCGGTCTCCAATTACGATATCCGCTTCACCTTTTAACAGGGGTTCTAATAGTTTCGGAATTGCTGAGCCAGGATATTGGTTGTCAGAGTCCGTATTTACGATAAAGTCGGCGCCAAGCTGGAGTGCAAAATTGAAGCCGTCCCGAAACACGGAAGCGAGTCCTCGGGTAGTACTTGTCCGTACGATATGATGAACTCCGTGTTTTTCAGCGATCTCAGATGACCCATCTGATGAACCGTCATCTAAAAGCAGAAGTTCCACGCAGTCAATTCCTTCAATTTGATGTGGTATCTCTGCCAGTGTCTCCGCCAGTGTCTCCGCCTCATTTAGACAAGGGATCTGGATGACTAACTTGAGTGAATCTTTAGCTTGATTGCGAAGTATATTCATACGTTGAAACGAAAGTAGACCACATCTGACTCAGTTATGGGATAGTCTTTTCCTTCTAGGCGTAAAAGACCTTTGTCACGGCAGTTGTTCCATGAGCCTGAACTAAGAAGAACATCGTAATTAACAACCTCAGCCCTGATGAAACCTCGTTGCATATCACTATGAATCGTCCCAGCGGCTTTTGCTGCACTAGTGTTGCAAGGGACAATCCAGGCACGAGATTCATTGTCACCTGCAGTATAAAAAGTTACAACTTGGAGAAGTTCGAAGGCAGCTCGTACGACACGTTCTACCATTCCGTCATGGAGTCCCATATCGTTACGAAAATTCTCAGCGTCTGCCAAAGGAAGTTCAGCTATTTCAGCTTCAATCTTTGCGGAAACGTAAGTTAGTTGGAATTCCGGTGCAGACTCCCACTCCCCAAGGGCTAGTTTTTCTGTGAGCTGTGGCTCGGATGCTTGCTGCTCCCCGACGTTTACAACAGCGAGCATTGGTTTTGCAGTGAGTAAGGCAAAACCTTTTAGTTGTTGTCTTTCTTCGAAAGAGAATACTGACCTTAAAGGGTGTCCATTTCCGAGTTCAACTTTTGCTTTTTCAAGGAGTTTCATCTCGTTCACATTGATATCTTTTCCCTTTTTTTGATCAGTGAGGAGTTTCTCGTGACGTTTTTCTACGATAGCAAGATCAGAAATGGTTAGTTCAAGTTCCATGACCGCGATATCACGGGAAGCGTCCACAGAGCCTTCAGGATGGGGGACTGATGGTTCATCGAATGCACGTACTACATGTACGATAACATCGACCCCTTGCAAATTTGATAATTCCAGTGCGTCGGAGGACCTACCCTTTACCAGGCTTGGGATAAATACGAAGTCGATTGTCGCGGGTGTTGTTTCTCTAGAAGCGTGAAGTTCGGCAAGAGTCTGCAATTTTTCGTCGGGTACTTTTAATACTCCAATTTGTTCGGTGCGACCTAAAGTTGTACCGGCAACTTGAGTGAGAAGTTCGAACAGAGTTCGTTTTCCCGCCTTGCTAAAGCCGACAATTCCCGCTCTCATGAACCCCTCGATCTTACTATAGCGAAATCATGCACTTGGATATATTGAAGCAATCTTTTGCCGGGAGCAAATTTACATGACAAGGGGGCCATCAGAAATCTTTAAACAATGATGCTAAATGGTTCTTGACAGTAGGATAGTGGGTCATTTAGGATTTCAGTGGAATATAATGGAATAAAATGGTTTAGTGTGGCTGATAAGGTTTTGTTGATACAAAATCGCGAAAGCCAAAGGGGGAGGTTTACCCATTGCTCCGAGGCAATCACCCGGCTCGAGTCGACGAGAAGGGAAGGTTTAAAATCCCGTCTAGTTTCTTGCAACTTATTGAAGTGAACTATGGGCTGGATGTGTTTGTGACGAGCCTGCGTGGAGACAACGTACGAATATATCCGATGGATGTTTGGATTGAATTTGAAGGCAAACTTGCTGCTATGCCGGATTTTCATCCCACTAAACAGAAATTGCTTAAACGCGTGCATTTTTTTGGACAGGCTAACACGCTAGACCGGCAAGGGCGACTCGTTATTCCTTCTCAGCTCCGAGAGTCTGCACAAATGCATGGGACTGTGGATGTGCTTGGGATGGAGAACCGTTTGGATGTCTGGAACCACAGAATGCTCTTAGAGCAGATTCAAAGTGAACCATTTGGTGAGGAAGATGAGCACGCAATAACAGAGTTCAAGATCTAATGGGAGGTGTACGGCAATTGCAGCCACAACTGAGAATGTGGGTGATGCTAGGTTCGTTCTAGGGAAAAACTTCGATATGTGCCGAGAGGTGTCGAGACACAAAACTGTTTTACTTGAAGCCGTTGTGGAATTGTTGAACCCCACGTCGGAAGGGATTTATGTGGACGCTACACTTGGAGGAGGCGGTCATGCAGGGGCTCTTTTAGAGGCTAGTAGTCCGCTTGGACGTGTACTGGCGTTCGACCGAGATCCTGAGGCCATTAGTCGAGCAAGGGATAAGTTTGCTCGGTACGGAGAGCGATTGTGTGTGATGCATGGCTCTTTTGAAGACTTAACAAATCATTTAGCGGAATATGGCTTTGAGACAGTTGATGGGATCGTTGCAGACCTTGGGCTATCGAGTGACCAGCTCGGCGATCCTGATCGTGGATTTGCATTCTCACTCGACGGTCCACTGGATATGAGATTTGACCAATCAAATGGTCGGTCTGCTTTTGAACTGGTAAATGAACTTGCCTCTGATCAGTTGGCTGATATTTTGTGGAAATACGGTGAAGAGAGGCGCTCTCGATCGATAGCTAACCGCATTGTTCGAAGAAGACCAGTGAGAACGACACGGGAGCTACGGAGTGCTGTCGTCTCGGTTTTAGGACCTAGGCGAAGTGGGATAGATCCAGCAACTCGAACTTTTCAAGCACTACGCATTGCTGTCAATCAAGAACTTGTGGCACTTGAACGTTTTCTTGCTCAAGCTCCTGGTTGTTTGAAAAAAGGTGGATGTGTGATTGTGATTTCTTACCACTCTTTAGAGGATCGAGCTGTTAAACACACTTTTCGTCATCAAGGGCTCAAAGAGGGATTTCATGTTTTGACGAAAAAACCTGTTGTGCCTGATTCATTGGCAATTCAAGACAATCGGAGAGCACGAAGTGCGAAGCTCCGTGCGTTAGGTAGGGTTGAGTGAGGATTCAACGCTTTTGGTTAAGCCGGCAGGTTTCGAATGAACAACTTGTGCGCAAGCTTGACAAAAAGCGGCATCGAGAATTGTTAATGATGGCCTTCACAGGTGTAGTTTTGGCCGCTGCCATTATTACTTATGCATGGCCTCTTTTCGAAGTGATCCGATTAGGCTATCGTATGGAGGATCTGCGGGAAGACCGAGATCGTCTACTGGAAACCCGCCAGCATCTAGAACTGCAACGTTCAACCGAACTTGCACCATCTCGTATCGAAGGGATTGCGAAGGAGCAACTGGGAATGGTTTACCCAGATCCTGCAAACGTTTTTACTGTTGAGACACTCGGTGAATCCCCAGCTGGAGAAGATATTTCCACCTCAGAGGAGTTGTCACAATGAGTGCAAGTCGCCCCTTTAAGTACGTTCAGATTCGATTAATTATTTTAGGTGTGTTCACTTTGTTGTTTGGACTCGCACTGGGAGGTCGTCTGTTTCGTTTAACAGTATCGGAGCACGATTTACATATGGCAGCGGTTGATAACCAGAGGCTCACCACTGTCTCTATTGATTCGATGCGAGGTGCCATTCGTGATCGAAACGGAAGAAATTTTGCAACGAGTGTAGGAGTTAAGTCTATTTCCTGCAAACCATACCTTTTTACTGGTTCGAACATTGCAACTGCCGCATCGAAACTCTCGAACTGCCTTTCAATTTCTGAAGCATTGATTGTCAGTAAGCTGGAGACTAACAAGCGTTTCGTTTGGTTGGCGCGAAAAGCAAGTCCCAGCGTGGTGGAGTGTGTTCGTAGCTTGAACTTATCAGGTATTGAATTTAGGGAAGCTAAAGGACGGTTCTATCCTAAGAGAAATCTCGCTTCCCAGATTTTGGGTTTTGTAGGTGTAGACAATAAGGGTTTGAGTGGCGTTGAATATGCTCTCGAAGAAGACCTGGGAGGTGAGCCAGGCTTGCAGATTGTCATCAAAGACGCGAGAAGACAGATTGCTGCCAGGCGCATTTTGACTAAATCTCTTCCCGGAAGCTCAGCTTACCTAACTATCGATGAGAATCTTCAGTATATAGCGGAGACAGAATTAAAAGCAGCGATTGATGAGAGTGGCGCTGAAAGTGGGATGGCTTTGTTGATGCGTTCTCGGACTGGAGAGATTTTAGCTATGGCATCTTTGCCGGGTTTTAATCCCAATCGGTATAGCGCCTATCCGCAAGATCATTGGCGGAATCGTTTTGTGACTGATGTCTATGAACCAGGTTCCACTTTTAAGGTTGTAATTGCAGCAGCTGCAATTGCGGAAAACGTTACTAATGAAGAAGAAAGGATTGACACTGGTGGAGGGTCAATCCGTATAGGCTCAAATATCATTCGAGATCCGAAGGAAAACGATTTTTTGACCTTTCAGGAAGTCGTTGAAAAATCGTCGAATGTTGGAATGATTCGCATAGGACAACGTCTTGGAAAAAGGCGAATGGATAACTACATCCGTGCGTTTGGTTTCGGTGAGAAGACAGGTGTCTTACTGCCTGGGGAAAGCCGGGGGATTCTTCGTCGTGTTGAGGATTGGGGACATTTGACACAAGCATCAATCTCGTTTGGTCAAGAGGTAGGCGTTACCCCCCTTCAAATGCTTGCAGCGGTCAATGTGATTGCTTCATCAGGTTACTTAATAAAGCCACGACTTCTTCTAGGGTTTGGAGATGAACATGGTCAGCTGAAGACTCCAAAACTTTCTGAGTCTTTGCGGCAAGTTGTTACTGAGGATGTTGCACGTCGTGTCAAGGAACTGCTCGTTGGCGTTGTGAAAAAGGGGACTGGACAGCGTGCACAAATAGAAGGTTACCAGGTTGCGGGTAAGACTGGAACAGCACAAAAAGCTGAGGCAGGAGGCTACTCTAAAACGGATTATATTGCTTCTTTTACAGGTTTTGCACCTGCTTACTCGCCGGAAATAACAGCATTGATCATCATGGATTCTCCTAAAGGTGATTACTCTGGAGCGAGTGCTGCTGGAGTTTTCTCCAGCATAGTGGGACGTTCCTTACGATATCTCAATGTTCCTACAACTGAGACACCAGTACTGCATCTTGTTAAATCTTGGCCGAAAAGACCTAAAGGATTTAGAGAAAGTCTTGAGCCTAAAGTAATTCCAATCCAAAACATTAACATTGACTTGAATCTGTCGAGTCGAATTGATGATTGTGTTGGTGCTCCAGGTGTCTTAGGTCTTTCTGCCAGAGATGCTGTAGAGAAGCTACTCATTAGTGGAATTGTCCCCGAAGTTGAGGGTTCTGGATGGGTTTATGAGCAAAGTCCGGTTGCGTGTGCGCAGATTGGCCCAGGAGGAAGGGTGAAGCTTTTCCTTAGCTCTGGAAGAGAATCTGGAATTCGTTCAGGTCCAGTATTTGTGAACAAAAAAGATAGTTTTTCAACTGGTTTGTTGGATAAGCAAACTGAAACTCTAAATTTGTCGAGCCAGTTTGAGAATTGGGAATGAAACCCTTAGAGATATTAGAGCAGGGACTGAAAAGTAGAGAGGGTACCTTTAGGCTCAATCGGCTCGTTGAGGCCATCACAACAAAAGCTATCTACGGTTCCCTAGAGCTTGAAATTTCAGGTGTCACTTCTGACTCAAGAAGTATCGAAAAAGGCTTTCTCTTTGTAGCTATAGAAGGGGCAATAACTGACGGCCATCTTTTTATTGAAGATGCAATTAGTCGTGGTGCTGTGGCGGTTGTTAGCGAAAGAATGAGTTCGCGAAGTGATCTTACTTGGGTACAGACGTCTAATGCTCGGGAGGCTCTTGGCCTTTTGTCGTGTGAAATGGCAGGCTATCCGAGCAGCAAATTAGGCCTGATTGGAATAACAGGTACAAATGGTAAGACAACAATTGCATACCTTGTTACCAATCTGCTCGATAAACTTGCAGGACCAACGTCAATGATGGGTACAGTCGGGGTCAAGATCGGCACAATGAGCTGGCCTGCAAAACACACTACTCCGGAAGCCCCAATGGTGCAGCAATTTCTTTCAGAAGCCGTGAAAGAGGGTTGTCGGTACGCAACACTTGAAGTCTCGTCACATGGACTCGCTTTACACCGTCTTGAGGGTACTGAATTCGAAGTGGCCGTATTTACAAACTTATCAAGAGATCATCTTGACTATCACAGCGACATGGAGGCGTACTTTCTTGCTAAAAGAAAGCTTTTTGCAAAGCATCTTCGGAGAACTGGCACTGCTCTTGTTTGTATTGACGATATTTATGGTGAACGTTTAGCGTCCGAATTTCCCAGCCAAGTGACAACCTATGGTTGTTCCGAGAAAGCAGATTTCTTTGTTAAGGAAATCAATGCTTCACTCAAAGGGCTAGAAGTCGTCTTTCGTGAGAATCGGGTGGAAAATTGTCCAAATACGCATAATGTTAAGACGTCCCTCCTAGGTCGTTACAACGGCCTCAACCTGATTGCTGCGATTGCTTCATTGAGGGGACTTGGATTTCAGATGGAAGAGGTCCTGTCTGTGGTAGAGAATGTCAAGGGTGCTCCAGGACGGTTTGAGAAAATCGACACTGAGCTTCCGTTTCACGTTGTGGTTGACTATGCACATACGGATGATGCCCTGCGCAAATTGCTTGAAGCTGCACGTGTTTTGGTTTCCGGAAAGCTTTGGGTTGTATTGGTTGTGGAGGACAAAGAGATAAGACAAAACGGCCACTTATGGGTGATGTCGCAACTCGCTTAGCTGACAGGGTTGTTATCACTTCAGATAATCCGCGCTCGGAGGATCCCCTCGCTATTATTAGAGAAATTCAGTTAGGTGTGAAGGACTCCGCTGTTGTAGTAGAGCCGGATCGGCGACGAGCTATTATTCTAGCGCTTTCGCAAGCCAGAAAAGGTGATTTAGTGGTCATTGCAGGCAAAGGTCATGAACCCTATCAAGTCGTTGGGGAACATGTATTGCCTTTCGATGATCGTGATGTAGTTAGAGACGTTGCGCAAAGAATAGCTGGAGGGTCTTTCTCTTGAAGCTTGGCTTAGGTGATGTTCTAACTATGACACAAGGAAAGCTTGTTTCTGGTTCAGCACTCTTAGAGATTAATAATGTTTCAATAGATTCACGAACACTCAAGGCGGGCGATCTTTTTATTGCGATTCGGGGTCCTCGGTACGATGGTCATAGTTATGTTAGTCACGCGGTTAATCGTGGGGCAGCAGGAGTCATTGTTGAAGAGCCCATGGACTTGGAACCTTCTGTATTTCAGGTAAAGGTTCTAGACACTACTCGGGCATTACAAGATCACGCGCAATCGATTAGACAGCGTTCGAATGTTGCTGTCGTTCCAGTTACGGGTAGCATGGGAAAGACGACAACGAAAGACGTTGCAGCAGCGGCTATCGGTAGCTGTCAAGACGTGCTTAAGTCAGAAGGTAATTTGAACAACCAATATGGTCTCCCTTTATCACTTTTGAGTTTAAGTGAGGAAGAGGTGGCAGTACTTGAAATGGGAATGACATCGAGTGGAGAGATTAAGCGCCTTGCAGAAATTGCAAAACCGAATGTGGGAGTCCTTACCAATATATCGACAGTGCATTTAGAATTTTTTGATTCCATTTCGGAAATTGCTGAGGCAAAGGGTGAGCTTCTGGCAGCTCTATCCGATAATTCTGTAGCTGTTGTGAATGCTGACGATCCTCTAGTACTTGAGCAAGTGCGCAAGTTTAATGGAAGAAAGATTCGGTTCGGCTTCACGGAGAATTCTGATCTCCGTGCGACCCAATTCTCTTGTTCATCAGACGGCATTCGGTTTCGAGCTGAAGAAATAGGTGCTTCCGTGGAAGTAAGCTCATGTTTGAGGGGACGCCATAACGTATATAACTTACTCGCTGGTTTGGCTGCTGCAAGAGCTCTTGATATTCCATTACAGCAAGCGGTGACAGCCGTCAGAGAGTTAAAGCCGTCACCACATCGTGGTGAAAGGCTGCTCTTTGCAAACAAAGTTGTATTAATTGATGAAACTTACAACTCAAATCCTCGTGCTCTTGAGTATGCAATCGATGCCCTAGTTGATGAGCCAGCTGGGAGAAAAATTGCCATTTTGGGAAGCATGTTCGAACTGGGAGTTGTAGCAGAAAGGATGCATCGTGAAGCTGGTCGCTATGCAGCGACGAAAGGAGTGGAGTTCCTCGTTGGTGTTGGAGTTTTGGGAAGGCACATTGTTGAAGGAGCCCGTGAGGCGGGAATGTTGGACGAGAATCTTGAGGCATGTGATAGCGCAACAGACGTACCTATCCTTCTAGCAGATCGCATTGACTCAGATGCAGTCGTTTTGTTTAAGGCATCCCGAAGTGTGGGTCTCGAACATGCAGTCGAGTCATTAGCATGCGCTCTGCGAGAGGAGTTTAATTGATGCTCTACCACCTTATGTATTCACTGCAAACCGATTATTCATTTTTGAACGTTTTTCGCTACGTCACATTTCGGACAGCAGCAGCGACGCTTACAGCATTAGCGATATCTTTTGTTTTAGGTCCTTGGCTTATAGAACGATTGAGTCATTTTCAAATCGGACAGCATATTAGGACGGAGGTTCCACAGAATCATCATCTAAAAGCCGGCACGCCTACAATGGGAGGATTGCTGGTTCTTTCAGCTGTTACCTTCTCGACGCTTTTGTGGGCCAATCTTCAGAACACTTTTGTCTGTATAGCACTACTGACGACACTAGCATTTGGTTGTATTGGTGCTGCTGACGATTACTTGAAGATTGTTCGCCGGCAGTCTCTAGGCTTGTTAGCTAGTTCGAAGATCATGTTGCAGGTGTGTTTTGCGACTGTTGTCAGTCTTCTACTTTATGACATGTCTCAGAGCAATGAATACAGTACAGCTCTTCTGTTTCCGTTTTTTAAGGAGGTCCGCCCCGATCTGTCTTGGTTCTTTATCCCATTTGCAATTGTGCTATTGGTAGGTGCTTCTAATGCTGTGAACTTAACGGATGGTCTTGACGGACTGGCAATAGGAACAGTTCTTATTGCGATGGCTACACTTACAGCACTTACTTATGTGACCGGACATGCTCAGTTCTCAGCTTATCTAGATTTAATCCATATACCTCACACCTCAGAACTTGCAATTTTTTGCGGCTCTATTGTGGGAGCAAGTCTTGGCTTTCTTTGGTTCAATTGTTATCCAGCACAAATGTTTATGGGAGATGTAGGTTCTTTAGCACTGGGGAGTGCTATTGGAACAGTGGCTTTA
>CAZFLB010000276.1:0-2537 GCA_964518945.1 uncultured Acidobacteriota bacterium
TACTGGGGACAGGACCAAGCAACTAATCCGCTCCTTCCAATGATTGCAATCCCCACAACTGCTGGTACCGGAAGTGAAGCACAACGATTTGCTCTAATTTCGGACTCAGAGAGTCACGTTAAGATGGCATGTGGTGATATCAAAGCAAAGTTTCGTATCGCAATTCTAGATCCTGAACTAACTTTATCCCAACCAAACGCCGTAACTGCCATAACAGGCTACGATGCTATCGCACATGCAGTGGAGACCTATGTAACTAAAAGTCGAAATCCGATATCGGATTTATATTCCGCTGAAGCATTTCGCTTGCTTTCTAAAAACTATCAAACGGTGCTCTCAGCTCCCAATGATCTTGCCGCGAGAACAGCAATGCAACTTGGTGCCTACTATGCGGGTGTCGCTATTGAAAATTCGATGCTAGGCGCAACCCACGCCTGCGCGAACCCATTAACCCAAAAGTACGGCACAGTCCATGGCTGTGCGATTGCTTTGCTTCTACCAACAGTGGTGCGATTCAACGCAGAAGTCGCCAATGAACGTTACAACGAACTGATTCCCGGTGGTGCTGAGCCCTTAGCACAATTACTTGAGACATATGCCACACAGGGAGACCTACCCCAACGACTTCGAGATATCGATATCGAGAAAAGTGACCTGCCTCTTCTAGCAAAAGAAGCCGAAAAACAGTGGACTGGCAAATTCAATCCTAGACCATTCAATGAAAATATGGCTTTAGAAATCTATCAATGCGTATATTAATCACTGTTGTCTTTCTGCTTTTATCCAGCCAACAGGAAAAAGCTCCCGAAAATTCCTGGAATCAATTTCGCGGGAGTGATACTGGAACCGGCCAATCTGCAACTAGAATCCCTGACGACCTAACTCTTTTGTGGACATTCAATGCTGGTTTTTCCATTGACTCGTCCGCTGCTATTGTAGACAGTGTGGTTTATGTTACAGCCCTTCCAGGACTTATTGCGGCATTAAACCTATCAGACGGTTCAATAATCTGGGAACGCAACTTTGGAGATTCAGAAGACCTATTCGGTGAATCATCACCTCTCGTTTACGATGGAGTCGTTTACGTTGGTGATCTCCTAGGCGAACTCCACGCTTTCGATAGTTCTAACGGGAATACTCTGTGGACCTTTAAAACAGAGGCGGAGATTAAGTCTTCTCCGGTAGTATTTGATGATTTACTGCTTATTGCCTCCTACGACGAACACCTCTATGCAATAGACCGACACAGTGGAATTGAGCGTTGGCGATTCCAAAGTATGGGACCTATTCACAGCACTCCCGTGCGCGACGGCAAACTGGTGTTCATCACTGGTTGTGACTCAATACTGCGAGGAATCCGGCTCAAAGACGGTGTTGAAGAGTTCCAGATAGATTCGGGTGCCTACACTGCGTCATCACCAGCACTCATGGATGGTGTTGCATATTACGGGACCTTTAATAACGATGTGCTCGCAATCGATGTCCGCGAACAAAAATTCTTATGGCGTTATGAGCACCCCGTCCGTCATTTTCCTTTTTACTCATCAGCAGCTGTTTCTAATGACACCGTTGTTGTCGGTGGCCGTGACAAAATCATACATGGAATAGACAGAAAAACTGGAAAAGGGTTCTGGGAATTTCGTACAGGAGCCCGTGTCGAATCTTCACCAGCCATCTCTAGGTCTCGAGTTTATATAGGTTCCGCAGACGGGAGACTCTACGTACTTGACCTAACCGATGGAAAAAAACTTTGGGAATTCAATGCTGGAGCACCGTTTGTTGCCTCACCTGCTCTTGCTTCAGAACGCGTCGTAATTGGTTCTCAAGACGGTGTATTATATTGCTTCGGTGCAGAATGACTTTTGCCTAAAACCATACCTTTGCGCCACAAAGAGTATCGAACAGTCAAAAGTAAAACCATTACTGCCCAGTCAAGTAAAAGTGTAGGAGACAACACTTATGTCAAGCCGTCGAGCATTTCTAAAGACTATAACTGGTGCCGGTATAGGGCTCACCACACCTAAAACCCTTACTTCGTCTACAAATACATCTAAACCCATAGAAACAATTCGTTTCGGCCTCATTGGCCTTGGTGCTCGAGGAGCGTATCACTTACAGCAGCTTCTGCTTCTGGATGGCGTTTCGATCAAAGCTCTGTGTGATATTGATCAACCAACGATTCGAAAGCATCTCAACTATTGTGAAACGAATGGGTTTCCACGGCCTACAGAATACTCTCGTGGGAAAGAAGACTATAAGCGCCTCCTGGAACGAGCGGACCTAGACGCGGTTATTATTTCTACTCCCTGGAAATGGCATACACCGATGGCAGTCGCCTCGATGAACGCAAACAAACATACTTTTATCGAAGTTCCAGCAGCAATCTCAGTTGATGAATGTTGGCAGCTCGTAGAAACACAAGAACGAACACAACGGCATTGCATGATGTTGGAAAATGTATGCTATGGACGTGATGAATTGATGGTTTTAAACATGTGCCGACAGCGTCTTTTCGGAGACTTACTGCATGGTGAAGG
>CAZFLB010000277.1:0-4540 GCA_964518945.1 uncultured Acidobacteriota bacterium
GCGTGGGCGAATATTAGGCGCTGCGTCACATCTGAGTATTTACCGTTCCGGCGGAGTCGATTTTACTGAGTATCGAGGCATTATTGAGCACTTGGATAGTATTGACGGTGTTGAAGGTGTAGCGCCGGTACTTTATGGGAAGGCATTAGCTTCGAGTGGGACAAGTTCGGAGTGGGTCACTCTCAAAGGTATTGAACCAGTATCTGAAAAGAATGTCACTGAGTTTGACGACAAGATGATAATTGGCGAGTTGTCAGCACTTCTCGAGTCAAAGGGTCTTGATGGTATTGGCACTCAGGGGGAAGAGCTTAGAAGTCCTGGAATTGTTGTTGGCGAAGAACTGGCAATGAAACTAGGTGTGTTTAGAGGTGATCGGATAAAAATTACAGCACCAGAGGGTCACTTGACACCATTTGGCATGCTTCCTAGAACTCGTAATTTTGAAGTTGTTGGTGTTTTTAAACTTGGTCTCTATAACTTTGACAATAGTTGGGCATTGTTGAGTTTGACTGAGTTGCAGCGGTTGATGGGTCTTGGAGATGAAGTTATGTATCTTGAGACCAAAGTGACTGATTTGTTTGATGTGGAGAGTGTTCAGGTAAGAGCAATGGAGCTCTTGGGAGCCGATTATGGTTCAATGAATTGGAAAGAAATGAACGGCAGTTTGTTCTCAGCATTTTGGTTGGAGAAAGTGGTAACAACGATATTTGTGAGCTTTATTGTGGGAGTGGCTGCACTGAACATAGTTGCTAGTCAAATCATGATTGTTATGAATAAGACTCGAGACATTGCAATTCTGAGGTCGATGGGTGCTACGTCTTCAAGCATAATGCGTATTTTCATGTTGCAGGGAAGTATTATTGGTGTCGCTGGAACTGTTGTCGGGTCCGCGCTGGGTGTTGGATTGTCTTGGCTTTTAAACCACTATCGGGTTGTTTCTATCCCAGAAGACGTATACCAAGTGGCATATGTTCCATTCGAGTTACTCCTAACCGACTTCTTGCTAGTAGTTTTGGCAGCCCCTTTAATTTGTTTTATTGCCACGCTATATCCAGCTAAGAGAGCTGCAGAGCTTCGAATTTCAGAGGCTCTACGTTTTGAGTAAGGGCATGGCCGATCTTATAGAGCCTGTTCAAGAGAGGGGTTCTTTGAGTCAACCTTTATTAACAGCTACTGGTATTAAGAAAAGCTTCTCTATGGAGGGTCGCCGTATTGATGTGCTTCGGGGTGCAGATATTAGTGTGGTTCGCGGAGAGATGGTGGCTATTGTTGGTGCATCTGGTGTTGGAAAAAGTACTCTGATGCAGGTTCTGGGTGCTCTTGATGCACCTGACTTTGGAAACGTGAAGCTGAAAGGTGTTGATGTTTTCGCGTTAAATGAGCAGGCGCGAGCCGAGATTAGAAATCGTTTGTTAGGATATGTTTTTCAGTTTCACCACTTATTAGCAGAATTTACCGCAGCTGAAAATGTAGCCATGCCAATGTTTATAGCTGGTTACGAACAAAACATTGCCATTGAGAAGGCCAATTTGATACTTGCTGATCTTGGGCTTTCGAACAGGGTGGCGCATCGTCCGGCACAGTTGTCAGGAGGGGAACAGCAAAGAGTTGCCGTAGCCAGATCTCTGGTGATGGACCCAGACCTAGTTCTAGCTGACGAACCAACAGGTAATTTAGACCGTAGAAATAGTGAAAGTTTGCTTCAGATTTTTCGTGACCTGCACGAAAGAAGAGGTCTTACTTCTGTATTAGTAACGCATAGCAGTGCGGTGGCATCAGTCTGCGACCGAGTCCTATATATGACCGATGGCGTTCTTGAAAAAAAAACTAACTAGCTTATCGTTCAAAGGTTTGCCATTTTCCGGGATGTGGAATAAAAGTCATTGGTTCAACCCTAGCGGGTCCAAGGAGTTAACCCTGCATGGTATAATGCATGCTGACCTGGTCGAGACAGATGTTCGAGCGATATACCGAGAGAGCAAAACGAGTTATCTTTTTCGCACGCTATGAGGCGGCACAGCTTGGTAGTAATTCAATTGACACCGAGCACCTTTTGCTTGGGTTGGTTCGAGAGGGGAAGGGGCTTCCAAGTCGCATTTTTGCGAAGTCGCAACTTTCTTTAGAGAGTATCCGAAAGGATGTCGAGGGCCGGATAGTAATCCGCGATCAAGTTTCGACCTCGGTTGAAATTCCGTTGTCTGGTGATTCGAAGTGCGTACTAACATATGCTGCTGAGGAGGCTGAGCGCCTAGCCCATAGCTATGTTGGTACCGAACATATTCTTCTTGGAATTCTGAGAACGGAGGATTCGATAGCTGCGAGTATCCTGCATGACCGTGGCCTGAGGGTGAATGCGGTTCGCGAAGATATCGTGGAAGAGTTGAGTCAAACAAATGCGGTGTCAAAAGCAAAGGAAACTCCTTTGCTTGCGGAATTCAGTCGTGACTTGACCATCGCTGCTAGTCGGGGGCAACTCGACCCACTTGTTGGTCGCGAGATGGAATTAGAGCGAACAATACAAGTCCTGTGTCGCCGCACGAAGAACAACCCTGTACTTATTGGTGAGCCTGGCGTTGGTAAGACTGCCATTGTAGAGGGGTTGGCGGACAAAATTGTTCATGGCGATGTGCCTTTATTTTTATCCGATAAAAGGATCTTGGCACTGGATATTTCTCTCATAGTTGCTGGAACTAAATATCGAGGTCAGTTTGAGGAACGCTTGAAGACGATTATGAAGGAGCTTGCCGAGAGTTCGAATGTGCTGATCTTCATTGACGAGTTACATACGCTTGTGGGTGCAGGTTCCGCTGAGGGTTCACTTGATGCGGCTAACATCCTGAAACCAGCTCTTTCAAGAGGAGAAATTCAATGCATTGGTGCTACAACCCCGTCTGAGTATCGAAAATACATAGAGCGAGATCGTAGTCTAGAGCGTCGTTTTCAAGGAGTGAAAGTCCCCAGTCCAACACAGGGGGAGACTATTCAGATCCTTCAAGGGGTTAAAGGGCGATACGAGGCATTTCATCATGTCAGTTATTCAGAGGAGGCAATAGAAGCAGCTGTTTTTCAAGCCCATAGATACATACCCGATCGTTTTTTGCCTGATAAATCCATAGACCTTCTAGATGAGGCCGGTTCGCAAGTCAAGCTTCGGGAGTCTACTTTTTCAACCGAGTTTGCTGATCGGAGAAAACAAATCCGTGATATTGCGGATTCCCTTGATCGTGCGATCGCGGATAAGGACTTCGAGCGTGCAGCAATGTACCGAGATCAAGAAATTGAGCAACGAGAGAATTTACTATTTATTAGAGAACGGTGGGAGTCGAAAACATTTGACAAGCCAATCGTAGACCGTCGTGATATCGATGAGGTTGTTGCGCGGTGGACCGGCATACCCCTAGCCTCGATTAAGGAAGAGGAAAGTGACAAATTACTGAGAATGGAGGAGGAACTCCACAAACGTATTGTAAGTCAGGAGAAAGCGGTATCGTGCTTGTCACGTGCAATTCGCCGTTCTCGTGCGGGATTGAAAAACCCTAATAGGCCAGTGGGTTCATTTGTTTTCTTAGGGCCCACGGGTGTTGGCAAAACTGAGGTCGCGAGGTCACTTGCGGCCTTCCTCTTTGGAACAGAAAAAGCACTTATTCGGTTTGATATGAGTGAGTATATGGAGAAGCATGCGGTATCTAAACTGATTGGTTCGCCTCCTGGTTATGTAGGTCATGAAGAGGGAGGGCAGCTTACGGAGAAGATTAAGAGAAACCCGTACTCCGTGATTCTGCTTGATGAGATTGAGAAGGCGCACCCAGACATTTTCAATATACTTTTACAAGTCTTTGAAGATGGGCAATTGACGGACGGTCTTGGCAACGTAACCGATTTTAAAAACTCGATAATTATAATGACCTCAAATATTGGCGCTCGCTATATTGAGAAAAGAGGTCGTGTTGGATTTCAATCGAATAACGAAGGTAAGGAGTACGTTCGTATTCAAGACATGGTTATGGGAGAGGCTAAGAAAACGTTTAATCCTGAGTTCATTAACCGAATTGATGAATTTATTGTTTTTGACGCATTGTCTGATGCGGAACTCAAGAAAATTGTACGATTGTTGGTTAACGAGTTAAATGAGGTTCTTAGTGATAAAAAACTAACCGTAATGTTGACAGCTGATGCTATTGAATGGCTTATCGAGATTACATGCAAGGATCGTGCTTATGGCGCGCGCCCTTTGCGCCGAGCATTGCAAAAGCACGTAGAAGACCCCCTTGCAGAGGCATTCCTTAGAGGGACTGTTAAATCAGGACAAACTGTTGAGATCTATGCGAATGGTAAGGAACTTGAATTTAGACAAGCGGATCCTGTCGAAGCGCCTTTATCCGTTTAGCTTAAAATTAGTTATGCTTTTGGGCCGTCTCTTAATCGCATTTGTAGTTGGTTTTCCTCCCGGGGCATTTGCACAGCGTGACAATATTGAGCGTATAGATATTGCAAAAGCTGGATTTATTAATGTTATATTTAAAAAAGATTTTTTAATTTC
>CAZFLB010000278.1:0-9585 GCA_964518945.1 uncultured Acidobacteriota bacterium
ACTCGAGTAGCAGGAACGAGATATAGTCTGTGTGTGGCCTGACTTATTTTACACTGAGCGTCTGTGTATGTTTATTTTAGGCATAGGGTTGATGGTGTGGTCCATTTTGCTTCCTGCACCTTTAGAGCAACCTGCAAACCCTGCCGATTCTCCTAACCCTTCTAAAGCCCCGTGGTACTTCTTAGGTCTTCAAGAAATGCTTGTCTATTTTGACCCGTGGCTCGCAGGAGTAGTTTTTCCTACTCTTATTCTTGTTGGTTTGATAGCCATTCCGTACATTGATACGAATCCTAAGGGGAATGGTTATTTCACATTCAAAGAGCGCAAGACCGAAATCGCGATCTTTCTGTATGGCTTTCTGATTTTGTGGGTGCTTCTTGTTATCTCGGGAACATTTTTGAGAGGTCCAAATTGGAACTTCTTTGGGCCATATGAGTATTGGGACCCACATCGGATCGAACCACTTCTCAATGTAAATATTTCTGACTTTCTTTGGGTGAAGTGGCTTGGAAGGCCTCATCCAGACAACCCGATTGTTCGAGAGTTTCTAGGAATACTTATGGTGCTTGTATATATTGGTGTGCTGCCTGTAATTTTAGCTAGGCCAAAAGATAAGCTTGCCGGGTTTCTGAAATGGATGAGCTTGGAACGTTATTATGAAAAAATGGGACCGGCGCGCTTCTATATTGGTGTGTCGCTTTTTCTGTTTATGATGAGGCTTCCTATTAAGATGTATCTACGGTGGGCATTCAATCTGAAGTACATCGTGGCGTTTCCTGAGATCTTCTTCAACATATAAGTAGTGGGGTAAACTGTGGCAAAATCGGCTCCTGGACACGCTCACAATATTAGTGGGCTCAATGTCGTCTTTGGGCTTTCCTCTGTTGCGTTATTTCTTACAACCATCTGGATGGTTTGGGACGATTATTCCCGTGAGTGGAAGCAGTACCAACGCACGTTTTTCCAAATGGAAAGAGCGTTGACAGCCACTCAAATTGCAGATGCAGATGCAGATATCAATCAACGTGAGTTCCAGCGCGTTGAATCCGAACTGACGGCGGCAACAGAGGCCTTACAAGCGAAACAGATAGAGATTGACCAGCTTGAAAACTCATTGCAGGAGCTTTCAGACAATTGGACTCTAGCAGATATCGAGGAACGTCGACTAAAAGCGCTATACGATTCGGAAAAATTCTTTTACGAGGAGGGTGACCGAGCACCTATTGGTAAATTCATAAGCGCGGAGGCTTTCAACGCTCGAGAGTCAGCTTTCCTAGAAGCACGAAATCAACGTATAGCCATTGGGTTTGAAAGAGATGCTGTTCAACAGCAAATGCGCGATGTTAGTAGCGAAGTGACTGCTCTTACAGGACAGCGGGATGAGTTAACGAAAACGTCGACTCTTCTTAGGCGAAAGGCGGTTTCGATTGCAGCAAACCTTCCAAACAGGTTTCGTAATCTTCCCATGGTCGACTTTATAGACCCTAGCATTGAGGTTCAGCAAGTTCTTGTCGAGAACGTAACCGAAGATTTGAATTTCGCGACCGTGCCGAGAATTGACCGTTGTAAGACGTGCCACCTCGGTATTGACAATCCTGACTATGTAGACGCAGAGCAGCCCTTTCGTACTCATCCGAATTTGGAACTTTATGTTTCACCAGACTCTGTCCATCCTCGAGATGATTTCGGTTGTACATCCTGTCATGAAGGGCGTGGGCGGGCCATTACTTTTGTTGGAGTTAACCATACTCCTCAAAATGAAGAGCAAGAGCATGAATGGGTTGAAAAGTATGACTGGAAGGAAGACCACTACTGGGACAAGCCAATGCATTCCAATGGTTTTGCTCAGGCCGGTTGTCAGAAATGCCACGGCAGTCAAGTACTTTTATCTCCGGGCGGAGAAGAATTTAACCAGAGCCGACAGCTTTACGAGGCTGCGGGTTGCTGGGGTTGTCACAATACTGTTGGGTTTGAAGATCGGCGTAAGGTTGGACCGAAGTTAGAACACATTGTTGCCAAGACTACACCGGAGTGGGTTTCTCGTTGGTTGCAAGACCCGAAGAGTTTCAAGACCTCTAATTACATGCCCCGATTCTGGAATCTTGAGAATAATTTAGACGAACATACTGGTTCACGTAACGAAACGGAAATCTCAGCTATTGTCGCTTATGTTTTCGACAAAGCGAAACCTTTGAAATACGAAGTTGTTCCTGCGGGCGATGTGGCTTCTGGAAAGGCTCTCATTGAAAGCGTTGGATGCCTCGGTTGCCACATTACTGATGAAAACAATCTTGAAGAGGCTGGTTGGTATCGCACCCGTGGTGCTAGTCTCTCTGGTCTCGGAAGTAAGGTCAGCCGAGAGTTTCTTTTTAACTGGGTGAAAGATCCGAAACACTACTGGGAAGAAACTTTCATGCCTGATCTCAGACTTACGGATCGGGAAGCCGCGGACATTACTGCGTATCTTTTGACATTGCGAAACGAAAGTTTTGAGGGAATTTCGGTTCCTCAGGTTAGTGCGGATGCTCTTGACGAGATAACTCTTGAGTTTCTGCAAACTGGTCTTCCAGCAGCACAGGCTCAAGAGAAATTGTCAACGATGCCTGAGGAAGAAAAACTTTTATATAGCGGGGAACGTTTGATTTCACGGTATGGGTGTTTTGGGTGCCATGACATTGACGGTTTTGAGAACGCTCAGAAAATCGGGGTGGATCTTTCTACTTGGGGTTCGAAAATGGTCACTCGGCTCGACTTCGGTTATGTCGATATTTCCCACACGCGTAAGTCTTGGCTTGAGCAGAAACTTCGTCATCCTAGAAGTTACGATCGAGGAAAAGTGAAGAGTCCTCCTGAGAAACTTCGAATGGGGGATTTCGGATTTACTGATGCCGAGATCAGTACGATTTCTAGAAAAGTTCTGGGACAAACTCGAGACGAACTGCCTCGTGAAGCCACAAAAAATTTGAGTGCAAGTGAAAGTTATGCGGAGAAGGCACGACGCTTGATGCATAACTACAATTGCCGAGGATGTCATATTATCGATGGCTTCGGAGGCGGAATCTATGAGACTGAGGTCATGAAGCAGGATGTAGGTTTTCGTCCGCCGAACCTGAATACGCAGGGAGCACGTACCCAAGCTGACTGGCTTTTCGATTTCTTAAAAGAGCCAAGTGAAGTTCGTTTTTGGCTGAATGTAAGGATGCCGACATTTCATTTGACTGATGACCACGCAAATACTTTAGTGCAGGGTTTTATGGCAATGGACGAAACGCAGCCTTTTAAGACAGCAGCAGCAATGCCAACCGATCCGGCGACACTTCGAACCGGCAGTCAACTTTTGGATCGATTGCAATGTGAACGTTGTCACGTTGCTGCAGCTGCAGGTTCGATGGAGGCTTCTCAGTTGGCACCGAGTTTTCGCTTGACGGGTGAGCGGTTACGTGAGGAGTGGTTAGTAGATTGGATGAAGGATCCGCAATCTATTACACCTGGTACTCAAATGCCGCAGTTCTGGCCCAAATCGGAAGATGGTAGTCATATCACTCCGCTTCCAAATGTTTTGAATGGTGATTCGGAAGCACAGATGCGAGCTGTTGCGGCATATCTTATGCGTTATGCAGAATAGTGCACTTGCTCTAGGATGGACAGCAACAACATTTATAAGTACTACTTGCTTTCAGACGCTCTCTGGAATGGTGAGTACTGTTGAGACAGACTCAGATTACTGGCTAACTGGTAGTTCGATGAGGAAGGCACATGGCTGATACTACTGAAGCAAAACGAGATTCCAAACAAGGTATTGCTCTTGCACTTGCGATTTGGGCAATTGTACTTGTCTCGGTTGTATATTTCTTTAGGTATGGTGTTCCTGAACTAGCTTCGGATCGACACTCCCAAGATACTCTTTACTATGTCATTCTAGGAATAACAGCTGTTTTTTATGTCGGTGTCCAAGGTGTTTTGGGTCTATATGTTTGGCAGTATCGTCATAAAGACAATGCTGAGAGTAGCTATTGGCATGAAAGCCATAAGTTGGAGATGACTTGGACGATTGGCACTACTGTTATACTTGTGCCAATTGTCGTTGCAGGACTTTTTGTTTGGCAAGATGTCAAAGCAGCTCCACCTGAAGGTGATATTCTGACGGTCGAGGTGATTGGAGCACAATTCCAATGGGACATGCGATACTCTGGTGGCGACGGACAATTTGGGAGCTGGCGGCCTGAGCTTTATTCACTTGAGAACTACTTGGGAATAGATCCAGACGATGCAGCGGGTTTAGACGATATTCATTTAGTGAATCAGCTTGTGCTTCCTGTAGATACTCCTGTCCGTATTCTGTTGCGTTCTAAAGATGTACAGCACGCCTTTTTTCTGCCGAACCATCGTGTGAAACAAGATCTTGTCCCAGGCATGGAGACATCGGTATGGTTTACCCCAACAAAAATTGGAGAATATGAGATCGCGTGTGCTGAACTTTGCGGCCTTGGACATTACCGTATGCGGGCTTTTCTAAGCGTAAGGAGTCAACAAGATTTCGAAGACTGGCTTTTAGAGCAGAGTTCGGCTAATTGAGTTATGGCGCTAAATGATAGGACGAGAAATGCTGCAACAGCTACTTGGACCGACCGAAAAAAGGTGTTTTATTTTGATTACTAATCTCGAGAAAATGAACGAGGAGATAATGGCATGAGCGAAGGTCATAACGACCACGGCCATGGCGAGCAGGGTTTTATTAGCAAGTACATCTTTAGCTACGATCACAAGATGATCGGGAAACAATACTTGACCCTTGTAATGTTTATGGCTCTTGTCGGCGGCGCACTCGCAATGCTCGTACGGCTACAACTCGGCTATCCCGGTCAGCATGCCCAGTTCTGGGAAGCATTGTTTCCAGCAGGTATGGCTTCAGGGGTTATGACACCTGAGTTTTACGTCATGCTGTTTACCATGCACGGAACGATTATGGTTTTTTTCGTTCTATCACTGGGGCCAGTAAGTGGTTTTGGGAATTTCTTAATTCCACTCCAGATCGGAGCGCGGGATATGGCGTTTCCGTTCTTGAATATGATGTCTTTTTGGACAGCGCTTCCTGGTGCGATCATAATATTGATTTCTTTCCTTGTTGAAGGTGGTGCTGCTGCTTCTGGATGGACGGCATACCCACCGTTGTCTGCAATTCGGTCAGCAATACCAGGGTCAGCGATGGGTCAGACACTTTGGCTTGTTGGAATGATTTTCTTTGTTGCGTCGTTCACGATGGGTGGACTTAACTTTGTAGTGACCATTATTAATATGAGAGCAAAAGGCCTCAGTATGATGAGGCTTCCTTTGACTACATGGGCACAGTTCGTTGTGGGGATTCTTGGTCTTTTGAGTTTTCCAGCACTTGCTGCAGGGGCTATTTTACTTCTTTTTGATCGTTCTCTAGGTACAAGCTTCTTCCTCCCCCATGGTATGTTCATTGGAGATACGCTTCTTCCGAATGCTGGTGGTTCTCCTCTACTTTGGCAGCACCTATTCTGGTTTCTTGGCCATCCAGAGGTGTACATCATTATGCTTCCAGCATTGGGTTTTACATCTGACATTATTAGTACTTTCACGCGTAGACCGATTTTTGGTTATCGCTCGATGGTTTATGCGATCGTAGCAATCGGGTTTCTGAGTTTTGTCGTTTGGGGACATCATATGTTCATGTCTGGTATGAGTCCTTTTTTGGGAACAGTGTTTACGATGACAACACTAGTTATTGCTGTCCCATCTGCAGTGAAAACGTTCAACTGGTTGGCAACGTTGTGGAAGGCAAAAATACGCTTCACTACGCCAATGTTGTTTGCGCTAGGGATTGTTTCTCTTTTTGTAACTGGTGGCCTGACAGGTGTTTTTCTTGGAACTAATGCAGTGGATATTCAGCTTCATGACACCTACTTTGTCGTTGCACATTTCCATTTCATTATGGCGGGTGCTGGCTTGTTCGGCATGTTGGCAGCTGTCTATTATTGGTTTCCAAAGATGTTTGGCCGATACATGAACGAAGGTCTCTCCAAAGTCCATTTCTGGTTTACTTTTATAGCTTATTATGGTGTTTTCTTCCCGATGCATTACCTTGGCATTGCAGGAATGATGCGTCGTATCTATGATCCGAATACATACGACTATTTGAAACCACTTCAGCCTGTCAATACGTTTATAACTATTTTTGCCTTTGTTCTTGGAGCAGCGCAATTTTTGTTTTTGTTCAACTATTTCTGGAGTATGTTCAAAGGCAAACGTGTTGAACAGGAGAATCCATGGGAAACTAATACTCTTGAGTGGTCGACTCCAGTGATTCCAGGCCATGGAAATTGGCCGGGTGAAATTCCGGAAGTTTATCGTTGGCCGTATGATTATCAGAATCCGGAGGAGAAAGAAGATTTTGCTCCGCAGTGGCAACCTCCACGTGAGGTTTCGGCCGAATAGGAGCATATGTTGGCTACGGGGGGAATGCATACACTGGTTTCCGTATGTTGTCCAGAACGCATTTGGGTCAGCATATTGATGCGTTTTCGAAATTATTTACAGCTTGCTAAGGCTCGACTTTCATTGATGGTTCTTATGTCAGGGCTTGTTGGTTACTGGCTTGCGTCAACAGATGTTGTGCTTTCCCGTTTGCTATTATTTGCCCTCGGTACTTTTTTTGTGGTGGCGGGAGCTAACGCATTCAATCAGATTATAGAGCGGGACTCGGATGCACGTATGCTACGTACCAAGAAGAGGCCTCTACCAGCAGGACGTTTATCAGTATACGAAGCTACTATTGTAGCCATCTTATTATCTGGAGCTGGGATTAGCGTTTTATTTGTAACTAGTGGCAACCTGTGTGGCTTACTTTCAGTAGTGGCATTTTTGACTTACGTACTAATCTATACGCCATTGAAATCAGTGTCTCCTTGGTCAACTGTCCCAGGAGCGATTTCAGGTGCTATTCCTCCTCTGATGGGCTGGGCAGCTGTTCACAACGAACTTGGAATTTTAGCCTGGTGTTTGTTTGGCACTTTATTTTTCTGGCAGTTTCCTCACACATGGGCGATTGCTTCTGCTTATAGAGAAGATTACATGCAAGCAGGTTCCCAACTGTTTCCTGTTGATGGAATGAGACGACGTACGATTGTTTTAACGCTTTTTCTTGTTGGAGTGAGTCTGTTGCCGACAGTATTTGGTTTTACCGGTTCGATATACCTCGTTGGAGCAAGTATCTTAGGCGTTTTCGTTATTTTGGCGGCAGTGCGTTTTGGAAACGGTACGATAAAGCGAACAGCGGTTCAGCTTCTAATTGCATCATTGTTTTACTTGCCACTAGTACTGATGCTTTTAGCACTTGACAGTAAGGTGATATGAAGTGACCCAAACATTGACGACAGTAACTAAAGAAGCTCGGTGGGTTAGCGTCAATAGTGATGATTACCAGCGTTTTGAAACCGCTAAATTGGGATTATGGATAGCGCTGGGTTCAATTACGATGCTATTCGCGGCTTTTACAAGCGCTTATATTGTTCGAAGCAGCGGAGAAGATTGGTTGCCACTTACAGTGCCATCAATGCTATGGGTCAATACCGGTGTCATTATTCTATCTAGCTGCACGGTAGAAATGGCTCGTCGCGCTTTTCGAGCATTACGCTCAAATGCTTTTCGGAGTTGGCTGTTTGGGACTGGACTGCTTGGTGTTTTGTTTCTGGTTGGACAATTCTTGGCTTGGAGTCAATTATCCGCACAAGGAATTTACCTCCAAAGCCATCCGCATAGTTCATTTTTTTATGTTCTCACGGGTGTTCATGCGGCCCACTTGATCGTTGGCATACTAGCGCTTTTGTATGTTTTAGGGCTTGCTGTGCGTCGCAGTTTAAGTCCCGGCAGAACACTTTCTCCCGAGATTTGTGCAACATATTGGCATTTCGTAGGCGGCATCTGGTTATATCTTATGGTGGTTTTGTTTTATATCTAGGAATTATCGATGAGCAGTTGGTGGTTGAAGCATGAGTTTTCAAAAGGAGTGCGAAGATGAGTGATACAGAGGCACAAGCATTAGACTCGCCCTGGAGTGGGGGTTCTAATCCCTTTGATATCGGCTGGCAGAAGTTAATGATGTGGATCTTTATTATTACTGATGCTTTACTCTTTGCTGGTTTGTTAGTTAGCTATGGTGTTATTCGTGTCTCTAGCCCTGTGTGGCCAGATCAAAATGTTGCTTTTGACATGAACTACATTACGTTAATGACGTTCACTCTTATTGCTAGTAGCTTCACTATGGCATGTGCAGTTGCTGCAGCTAATGTAGGGAATAAAAAACATGTCACGATGTTCTTGTGGCTCACTATTGTAGGGGGATTCGCGTTTCTCGGAATGCAAGTTTATGAATGGAGCCACTTTATCCATGAAGGAGCTCGGCTTACATCCAACCCTTGGGGGACGAGGCATTTCAGCGCGAGTTTTTTTGTTATTACGGGCTTCCATGGAATGCACGTTACGACCGGAGTCATCATCCTTCTTGTTGTGGCTGTCAGGTCTGCATTAGGAAAATATTCTGCACTGGGAGTTGAAAACGCTGGGCTTTATTGGCATTTCGTCGACCTTGTTTGGGTCTTTGTCTTTGCGCTTTTTTATCTAGTGTAGTAGGGAGAAGGGATTATGTCGGATCAAACATCGCCTCTTGGCACAACCTACAAAAAATATGCAGGCATCCTAGCGATTCTTGCGATCTTTACAGTCGTCATGATCTTCATAGGTGAATCGGATATGGGGCAAATGCCTAAGGCCGTTTTGCTGCTTTTGGGCTCTGCTACCAAAGCGATGCTCATCATCTTCTATTTTATGCACTTGAAGTTTGAGAAGATGGGGTTGGTTCTGACAGTTATGGTAGGCATTTTTGTTACGAGTGTTTTGATGTTTGTTGTCCCTGCCTACGATGGAAGTTATGTCCTTCAGAATAGTCTCTTTAAATGAGTCTCCCTCGTATCATCACTTTGCTTCTAATGCTATTGGTGTTGAGTGCAGAGGTTGTATTTGGACAGTGCTCGATGTGTGTGACTGCTCTTGAACAAAATGGAGGCGAGCTCGCTGCTGGTTTTAACCGAGGCATTCTTTTTCTTCTTGGGATGCCTTACCTTGTTTTCAGCATTATTGGCGCTTCTTGGTATATAAAGCGAAAACGCCGCGATAATACTTTGATTATTAGGTAGTCGGTGTAGTGCTGTGAGGCACAGGCTTGTCCCTGCTATTTGGGCACTTCTTGCTTATACCGTCGTTGTCATCCTTTGGGGTGCTTTCGTTCGTGCATCAGGCTCTGGTGCTGGATGTGGGAGCCACTGGCCATTATGTAATGGCAGCTTGCTTCCAAGCTCACCAAGTTTTGAGACGATAGTAGAATTTACGCATAGATTTACAAGTGGCCTATTGGGTGTTTTTATTCTTGCTCTTGTTGCAGCTTGTTTCCGTTATCAGATGCGTGGGCATCCCGCGCGCAAGGCTTCGTTAGTAGCATTATTTTTTGTTGTAACCGAGTCGCTTGTTGGTGCGGGGTTGGTTAAGTTTGAATGGGTAACAGGTAAC
>CAZFLB010000279.1:0-15048 GCA_964518945.1 uncultured Acidobacteriota bacterium
GATTACATTACGAAATTCATTAATGAGGCCGAAAATGTCTATGACCTCAACCGTCGTAACTATTCCCGTTACCGTCGTTACGGAGAATCTTTTGATGAAGATGAGGTTTTTAAATTACCACTTGTGAACGAAGTGCTCATCCACACAGCCATAAAAGGAAGCCGCTCTTCTCCAACTGGATCTCGACCCCAAGGATACAACCCGAAGGTGACAATATGGAGTGGCAGTACAGAAGCCCCAGATGAAACTGCAAGCGGTGATTGGATGAAACTTGTAGCCACCGCTGGTCTACAATGGGATAAAGCAATCCTTCAATATCTTGTTGACGGAGATCATAAAGTAGAACGAAAAGGCTCAGAGTTTTGGGGTGGAGTAACAATTCGACTTGAACGAGCTCGACCACCTAAACCAAGCGTTGAATAGATGAATCTATCTACTTGACTCTAACCTCGTTGTCGATCGGCTCAAGAGACATCAAATAGATGGCCATTGCTTCTAGATCTTCCGGCTCAAGATACTGGTAACCATGCTCGATTACCTCACCCATAAGCCCTTGCGCATCATTACCATCAGGTTTAAATCCCCACTGTAAGAACCAAGTTGTATCAGGTTGACTCCAACTTCCAATACCTGTTTCCTCATGTGGAGTAATATTTGGAGCCAGCGCACCCTCTGGTCCGTCTACTGAACCAGCATAATAGAGATTGTCATTGGTCTTCCCCATGAAGGTTCTTGGAGTATGGCACTCACCACAATGAGCCAGAGCTTCGGACAAATACGCGCCTCGATTCCACAAGTCGCCCCTATCCGATTGAGGAGTGAACCTCTTAGACACAAAGTTCAGTTTACGCCACACGCTCAAACTCAAACGATTATTGTAGGGAAACCTGAATTCAGGTGCTTTATTCTCATTTACAACAGGCTCTAAAGAGTCAAGATAAGACTTCATCGCCAAAAGGTCCTCATCACTCATTTTAGTGAAGGACGTAAAAGGAAATACTGGATAGTAGAGCACACCGTCAGGGCCAATACCTTCACGCATAGCCTTAACAAAATCCTCATCGCTGAAATTTCCAATCCCCGTTTCCGGATCTGGAGTTATATTAGTTCCATAGATGGTCCCAAAAGGAGTCTCAATAGGGCGCCCTCCTGACAAAGAAAACTCTTGAACATTTGGGTTCTGATGGCACGTACAGCCTCCTGCAGCCCTCAAAACATACTGACCCTTCTTAATAAAATCGGTCTTTGCACTGTCTTGACCAAAGAGAGTCGAAGGCAAAGCTATCAAACCGATTACAGCAAGGAGTTTGGTCATCAAAACAGTTGGTTGCGCCATGACCAACGAACTAATTTGTTAACAACTATTTTCTTTCAAAGCGTTCTTCTTCTGGCTTTCTGTAAACACTGTGACAACCCTTGCAAGCATCCCCGACACCTTTCACACCAGGCATGATAGCTCTCATATCTCCGTCCTTTGCTAGGCGAGAAAGTTTCATACTCGCTTCCTTCAATGCTTCAGCCTTAGCAACAAAATCATCCCAGTTCTGCCATGCCTCAGATTTCGTATCTGTTAAGCCTTCCGAAATATTCTTCTCGAACGCGTCTGGAATTAGCGTTGCATACTCACCAAGGGCTTTTGCATGACTAGCAATATGGCTTGCACTATAAGGCAACTTAAACTTCAGAATATCGCCAATAGAACCCATACTAGCACCATGCCCCTTCATCAACTTCTGCCGATAAACAACAACCTGTTCATCCTCTTGAGCTTGGACAAGAGTAATGGCGAAACTAAACAAGAAACATATGATTAAAGTAAAAGACAAACTACGAGTTTTCATACCCCCCCCTTGGTGGCTATTTTTACACCAAATATGTATCAAATACTATTCGAAAAAGACTCATGGCAAACGAACTTTCGTTTAAATTACTAGTTCGATATAGGTCTTGGTTTTCGATTATTATCAATTGCGACAAATGTAAACATACCTTCCGTGACTTTAATTCTTTCACTTTTACGTTCTCTGATCACCCAAGCTTCCACATAGATCTTCATCGACGTTGTACGAACTTCTACAATCTCGGTATAGACGCAAAGTATGTCACCAATGTAAACAGGCAATTTAAACGTCATTCCATTGATTGCAACCGTTGCAGCTCTACCACAACTACGCTGGCTAGCTGTCATACCAGCTGCAATGTCCATTTGGGAAATCAACCAACCTCCGAAAATATCTCCGTTAGGGTTTGCATCGGCTGGCATTGCTAGAGTGCGCAACGAAAGATGGCCTTTTGGTTGGTCGCTCATCGAAACCTCTTTTCTAAGAACCTTACAACTTCAGAAGCTATCAATTGGCTACTCGCCGATCAAGTTAGTTCGTCCAGTGTCAAATGAAAACTGGGAATAAATGTTGACAAAAAATACTTAACCTCTGGAATATCAAGATCTTCTAACGTATTTCGAAGTGAAGCCTCTGCCTGGACAAACTCCTTATTTCCAGCCGCACCTTCTTCTAAACACTTAATGTACGCACATAACTTATCTGCCGCTTTAACAAGTGTGATGTGCTCTCCTTCACGTTCTTTATTTGGCAAGAGAACATCGTAATACTCACTTTTAAGATCTTCAGGAACCATCCCCACCAGCTTATTAGCTGCTGAAGACTCAATTGCATGATATGCCTCTCTTATCTCAGAGTTTAAATACTTTATCGGAGAAGGCAAATCTCCCGTCAAAACCTCAGGAGCGTCATGAAATATAGCCAAAACTGCGACTCGGTCTGGATTCACATGCCCTTTAAAACAGCGATTCCGAATAACAGCAAGTGCGTGTGCAATCTGAGCAACCCTAAGGCTATGTTCTTGTACACTTTCGGAATATGTGTTGTTCATCAAACCCCAACGCCTAATGAACTTCATACGTGATAAGTATGCGAAAAAGTGGCTCACAGATTCCCCAAAATAAAACAATACCCTCTAAAAAAAGACAGAAACCCTGTCGCTTCTATGCAGTTAATTCAACACATGTAGCCATACTAGTACATATGCCGGAACCCGGTGTCAAGCCTAGATGGTTTTGTTGTAGTAGTGGGGGGACCCCCAACGTCATCCCAAAGAAGAAGTTCCGACACATGTAGCTTGCTAGTACATGTGCCGGAACCTCAGGTGTCAAGCCTAGATGGTTTTGTTGTAGTAGCGGAGGGGATCCACCTTTACCTTCCGACTCGTAGTTTGAGCCCCATCATTAAGGTACGAGGTAACCCAGGCCTGACACCCGCCGGTCGACGTGCAACTATATAGACCGAATTTGTTAGATTCTGCAAGCTGGCATATGCACGGATATCGTCACTTAAATTTATTTCTCCTAAGAAATCAATAACGAAGTAAGCATCTGTAGAAGAATCAGCTTCAATGGCATTTTGACCCGCTACGGTTCTCATTTGTCCATTGTAATGCGCGTCAATCCCAGCAGACCAACGGTCATCTTCAACCTGCAAGGAGGCGAACAATTGATGCTTCGGCAAGTAAGGAAGTTCGTCTCCCTTCTGTACGTCACTCCAGGGTCCAAATTTACTATCGAAGCTAGTAAGAAACTCCGCCTTTGTAAACGTATACGAAAGTTGAAAAGGAAACCGCAAATCACTCCCACTTTGGGTTATTTCATGAGCGATGGCAGCTTCTATACCCATCGTACGGGCTGCACCACCATTATAAAGGTCACCCTCTCCAGTACCTCCCGACGATAAGGTATCTGATCCGAGAAGATTGCTATAGTCGTTATAGAAACCAACTAAATCTATTCCAGGAAGATCTGCACGAGCGGTACGAAGACCAAACTCATAATTAATACTTTGTTCGGGCTCAGTATCGTCATTCGCACCAGGTCCCGGAGGGCCAAAACCCTTGTAAACACCAGCAAAAATATTCACCCCAGCATCCGCTATCGAATAGCTCATTCCAACACCTGGAATGAACGTCGTTATATGAGTATCTCTTACCTTTGTAGGCGCAGATCGATTTGGGTCTGATGTACTGTAGTCAAGGCGCGTTAAATTAATATTTTCATATCGGAATCCCGGTGTAACCGTTATCTGGCCCAAGTCGATCTGGTCTTGTGCAAAAAAAGAAAACGCATCCGCATTACTGACTCTATTCGTTTTGCTTCCACCTTCTGCTTTTTTTGTCATACTCATGACACCATCCACCATCTGGAATCCATCTTCATGTTGATAACGGTCCTCTTCGTCTTGATGGTAGCGGAAACCTAACTCGATTTGCTGGTTTTGGCCAATGTCAAAACCTAGTGAACTCTGTACTCCTTGGGAAAAATACTCTCTATTATTAGCTCTAATCTTCAAAGCATCGACATCACTAGTCGCGCCTCTTGCAATTGCAAGTAAATCGGCATCACCAAATATTTTACTAATCTTAGTGCCTGCAATACTCTGTAGTTTGTACCAATTTCTCGCGAAGTTATTTCGATAAACGGTTGTTGTTATATCTACAGCGTCATTGATTGCCAAGAAATGCTGAGCTTGATATTGCTGATGATCCCAAGCCATGTTGTCCATTTGAGAAGCTGCGTAACGTCTCAAAGGGGTTGCTTGGAAGTCTGCTTCAGTTAGTCCCAGATAGGTCTCATCCTCATCACCTTTACCAGCCTGCAATTTCAGTTCAAGTGACTGAAATATGTTTGACTGGGGAGAGGATTGCAACCGAAGTTTTCCAACATAGTCCTGAATATAAAAACCGGTTGAATTTCCACCATCGAGCTCTTTGAACCCATCCGTTCGAATTTGATAAGTCTCAACCATCCAGCCAACATTTTTATGATGGTCACCTGCACTGATGTGCCCCTTCAACGTGTTGTCTTGGCCGAAAGCTACATTCCCGTTTAGACCGAGCTGCGTTGGAATTTGTGTTGCCACAAGGTTCAACACACCCCCATTTGTTCGCGGTCCATACTTAATCTGGCTAGATCCTTTTCTAACCTCAAATGCCGACATTCGTCCACTAATGGGAAAATAATATGCCGAAGGAGCAGTGTAAGGAGCCGGAGCAATCAAAACGCCATCTTCCATAAGGGTAATTTTTTCGCTCCTCTCTACTCCAGTACCTCTCATTCCTATATTAGGCCGCAACCCATACCCATCTTCTTCTTGAATAACTAGTCCAGGTATGCGGCGAAGTACTCGATGAGGATCGTCAAAACCTTGCATTTTCCTACCAAGGTCCTCTCCCGAAATACGATAAGCTGAGCCGGGAAGTGTAGACCGGCGCTCCTCATTCGCTACTACATCCACACTCTCACTAATACGGATGATTGCTTCATCCAGAGCCTCTTCAAGAGTCTGTTCATCATCTTGAGCTTTCGCCTCTGAAGTTTTCAACTCATCATCGCCCACTTCTACTGTCGCTGTGGACACAAGTAATAAAAACAGTATTTTACTCATGATCTCCTTTTCTCACTTTTTTTAGTTATTGGATAAAAACACGTACCGTTCTAAACGTGCGAGTTCTTGCTCATCTACGTACTTTCCAATCTCACGTCGAAATTGCTCGATACTCTTATACGGTCGGTACTCTTCAAACTCATGAAGCATCTTTGGTCCGAGACCCGGGATACTAAGAATCTGTTCCTCAGTAGCTTAATTAAGTACAATGGGTACAAATACATACTGTTCTAAGTTGACAAGCTCTTCATCATCCACATACTTTCCGATCTCACGTCGAAATTGAGGCAGAGAACGGTACGGCCGATACTCCTCGAATTCGTGTGCCATTCTGGGACCTATACCTGGGATCAGCAAAATTTCCTCCCGGGTGGCGGTATTAAGATTAATGGGTATGAACAAACTGGAATACAACTCCTCAAGTGCTTCCTGATTCAACGATGTTTTCAATAGTTCATGAAGCTCGAGTATCCCGATGTAAGGACGGCTCGCGACAACACTCTCTGCAATAGCAGTGCTCACATGAGGAAGCCGGGTAAGTTCTTCTTTCCCCGCTACATTAGGATTAACGACACCATTGTTATTGCCAACCTGAGCAAAACCTTGGGCTGCGGTTAAAATCCATAAAAGCCCAGCAATAAAAAAATTACTAAAATAATTATTAGAAATGTACATCTCGTAGTTATCCTTTCGGATGACGATAGGTTGTAACCAAGCCCAATAGACCGAGATTGGTCATTGTCATAGGGGCCAGAACGGGTAGAGCACCAGTCAACGATTCTTTGGCTAAAGCAAAGCCTTCAAGAGATGGATACATCTCCATTTCAAACTCAGAATTAGAGCTATAGTGTAGGTAAAACCCGACAATTCCGCTCAGGACAAATATAGCCATCAAATATCGAAAAACTTGAACACTTATACGACTTGGGGCAAGCGCAAACCTGATCAATGTCAGGAAACCCAGTAACAATAGTACTAGCGGTATTAATTGCGACCGATCTTCGATATGCCCAATCAGTAGCAGATCGGTACTGGTTCCAGCAATACCTATACCTAAAAGTGCCACCAGAAACCATCTGAGCGAACTCATTGCATCGTTATCCTTAGTCATTTTTGGTAGTCGTAAATTGCGTGCTTGTCCTCGTTTATCCACCCGCTGGAAAATGTAAAAGATATGGCGAGGGCAATTGCCAAGCTGAAAACAGATAATGCAATGATGAAAATGAAATCGTTTTTCATTACGAGCCGTAACTTAGCAAACATGAAAACGGATGTCAATATCATTTTTGTCGATATTGAAGTATTTTATGACAGGAATCGTGTTTGCTTTAGTTCGAAAGAGCCCTTAATTCCGATATTCGTTCGAGATAGCAGTCAAGACTTACCTAGTCCGGTAAGTAACAACGTGTAAGATTTTTGTGGCCGTCTTCGGTAACCACAAGATCATCTTCAATACGAATACCCCCTAATGGAGTAAGTTCATCAATAAGAGACCAGTTAAAACAATTTCGTAGTTCGTTATCACGAAATGGACGAAGAAGCATTTTTATGAAGTATAGGCCAGGCTCAACAGTAAACACGTGACGTGCCTCAATTGTCCTCGTGTTTCGAAGATATGGGTGTCGCACAGGAGGACGGGCGAGTGTACCAACAGAATCTGCTAGTTGGCCACCAACATCATGAACTTGCAAACCTAGATGATGACCAAGGCCGTGCGGAAAAAATGGTCTCGTAAGACCTTGATTAATCGCTTCTTCCGGCTCAACCTTTAACAGCTCGTTCTCTTTCAGAAGCACAGCGAGTAACAAATGTGCGCTCTCATGAAGCTCACCAAACGGCACTCCTGGTTTTACTAAATCACAAATGTTTTGTTGCAAAATGTTCATTTGCTTTTGCAAAGCAACAAACCGGGTGTCACAGTCCGAACTCACAAGGGTGCGCGTAATATCTGAAGCATATCCAAACCTCTCAGCACCTGCATCAATAAGTAGAACCTGTCCACCTCGAACTTTGCGTTTTTTGTGATAGTGCAAAAAAGCAGCTTTCTCATCCAACGCAATGATAGTTGGATAAGGCAGATCTTCTTCAACAACACCTAGTTCATGGACAAAAGCGCAATGGATGTCAAACTCAGACCCACCAGACTCAAAGACTGAATAAGCGGCTCGGTGTCCCGTTGCAGCCAATTCGTTAGCTTGTTTAAGGCACTCAAGCTCATAATCAGTTTTGTAAGCACGACCCCAATCTAATCTATCGATAAGATCCTTTGGGTTCTCTATGATGCCAGCCTGTTTAGCAAGTAGTGGTTCATTACCTATATACGCACCATTTCGGATAGAACCCACTGCTTTCCAAACATCGTCAAGCGTTTCAGCTTCTACCAGATCAAACTCAGATAGCCAGAATGGATCTCCTAATTCTGAAGGCTCATACCAATAATCCTCTGGGGAAAATCTAACAAGGAGTGCTTTTTCTCCAGGAGAAATAACCAAGACGTGATGAGGGCCTTCGATAGGACACCAACGTGAAAAATGAGCATTAGATTTAAATGGTGCCTCTTGGTCATCAAAGGAATAGGTAAAAGGCGCACCACTAGACAACACAAGAGTAGTCAAATTCATCTCTTCTAGTACTTTGGTAGTCGTTTGGTGTAGTTCTGCCATGTGGTCTCTAAACAATAAGGCAAACATATCGTTAGTCATATCAGACATTGTGCCAAAGCTAAGCTATGATTGATATGAACTTCTATGCTATTTCGAACTGTATTTACGACAACACTAGCGATAGCCCATATCGGATTCAGTTCAGATGAGCCTGTACATGAGTACACGTACGAGATAGTGAATGTCTATCCGCATGACCCAAGGGCTTTCACACAAGGACTTATTTACCGAAATGGAGTTTTCTACGAAAGCACGGGACTTCGGGGACGTTCCAGTCTTCGTCGTGTAGAGGTGCAGACCGGACGAATAATTGACAGTCATACCCTACTCCCACTCTATTTCGGTGAGGGTCTCACCATCAAGAATAACCTCGCTTACCAACTGACATGGACCTCAGGGGTAGGTTTCATTTATGACATCACTTCAATGAAGTTACTACGTGAATTCCGTTATGGAATCGAAGGGTGGGGACTCACGGACGATGGCGAAGAACTAATAGTAAGCGATGGTTCTGCAAACCTCTATTTCTGGGACTCGAAAACGCTTCTCGAAACCAACAGAATCACTGTTACCGATCGAGGCCGGGAGGTAGACAAACTAAATGAACTTGAGTTCATCGAAGGTGAAATCTACGCAAACATTTGGATGTCCGACAAAATCGCACGTATTTCTCCAACAACGGGCAAAGTACTTGGATGGATTGATTTGAGCGGCCTCCTTGATGAATCTAATCGCACTGGCAACGAAGATGTACTCAATGGCATTGCTTATGACTCCCAAAGCGGTCGATTGTTCGTAACAGGTAAGTTGTGGCCAAAGCTTTTCGAGATCACCCTAAGAAAAAAGAACCGATACTAATAAGGAAATTATTCAAATATGGTTATTGACATTCACGCTCATACAACCGCACCGCAAGACCTCTACGCATACAAAGCTGCTCTGCTTTCGCACCGAGGAGCACACGGGCGCGGCAAAGTGCAGGTTACTGACGACGTAATTCGCAACGCACTGGAAACACCAGCATTTGGCGGCGGCTCCCATCTTGAACAGTTAAGAGAAGTTGGAACGAACCTACAATTGCTATCTCCACGTCCATACACACTGATGCATAGTGAACAGCCTGAGAAACTTGTCCGATGGTTTACCGAGGAAACAAATAATATTATTTCTCGTCAATGTAAACTTTACCCTAATACATTTAGAGGCATATGCGGATTACCGCAGAACATAGGCACATCTCCAAAAAACTCACTTGAAGAACTGGAAAGATGCATCACTGAACTGAACTTCGTAGGCTGCCTTATAAATCCAGATCCAACTGAAGGACTTGGAGAGCCACCTCCAGGACTGGGAGATGATTACTGGTACCCTTTGTATGAAAGACTCGTGGAACTCGACGTCCCAGCACTAGTCCACTCAGCAGGTTGTCGGTCACCCAGAGAGCCATATTCCGTGCACTTTTTAAATGAAGAGAATATTGCTGTCGTGTCCCTCTTAAGCTCAAACGTCTTCGAAGATTTCCCTAAGCTAAAACTCATCATCTCGCACGGCGGTGGCGCCATTCCATATCAGGTCGGACGTTACAGATCCATGTGGAACCGCCGTAAACTGCCACCGTTCGACGAGTGCTTAAGAAAACTTTATTTCGACACCTGTCTATATAACGTCGAGTCACTCGAACTTCTCTTCAAAATCGTTGGGGTAGACCGGTGTCTATTCGGCACCGAAAAGCCAGGCATCGGAAGCACTCAAGATAGAGAAAGTGGCAATTGGTTAGATGATATAAAACCAATGATTGATGGACTTACAATCTTGACAGATGATGATCGTGAGAAAATCTACTCAGAAAACGCGAAATGTGTTTTCAATTTAGATTTATAAAAGACAAATCAGAGTGAACAGATATTTTTAAGTCCTATACAATTCGACCAGTTCAAAAGCGTCACAATGGATTAGCTGCAACTTCCGAGACGAAAGCCCCGATTCTCTCGCTATTTCGCATATTCCACCTCGATTTACAAAGTCGCAATACGCCTTGTAGTGCTCACTACCAGTCGCCATTTCAACAAGTCTAGTAGACAAACCGATCATGTTGCAGGGCCTAGGAACGCTGTAATCCAAACATAAAACCCTCCTAGCCAGACGAACAACTTCGCGAAGAACTTGACCTCGTGTATCTGGAGGCAACTCGTGTAGCACTAGAACCATCGTTGCCATCTCAAATGTCCCATCTGCTTTCTTTTTCAAAGTCTCAGTCACATCACCCTCTATAACAGTTAGATTAGATAAACCAGCTTGTTTCAGACGCCGTCTTCCGTACGCCACCATCTTAGGTGATAGCTCAATTCCAACAACTGATTTCGCTTTTGCTGCCAATGCAAGTACTAGAGAACCCGTACCGCAACCGACATCAAGGACACTCCCTTTAGAGTCAACAGAATCTACGATGGTCCGGCGCAAATGCTCTAAAAAAGGATCAACGATATGTGCATATATTCCCCCGTCATAGATACGACTTCTTGAAACTCTACTAGAACCAGTCACGCTCGACCCCAACAATCTTGTTTGTTGTATCCTAGCACCCCAATCACTAAATTATGATGTGGATAGAAAACGGAGTTCGTTTCCAATGTGAACCGGACTGCGGTAAATGCTGTACTAGTGCGAACCGAGACGGAAAGGTCTATCTGGAAGCATTTGATATAGAAGCACTGGCTGAACATTTAGAAATGAAAAAACACATTTTTGCCGAAGAATTTGTGGAGTCAGAAAACGAACACCTAGTCCTTAAAAAGACCGAGAAACGTTGCTGTTTTCTTAAAGATGCAACTTGTACTGTTCATGAAGCGAGACCAGTTCAATGCCGATCTTACCCTTTCCTCCCTCTTACAAACTTCTCCCCCATCCAATCTCAGTCCTCATGGATATCCGAAAAGAATTACTGTCCGGGCATTGATAGCGGAAGACTTTATTCAAAGAAAGAAATCATAAACATTACACGAGGCCAAGCAGAAGCACCGGGTTTCAAGAAATAAACAGTCTCAACAACTAGTCTGTCCTAGCCACAAACTGATATAGTCCTTAACCGCATGACATCATTCGAGGAACAGCGATTAACAAAAGACCTCATATCACAATGGGTATCAGATACAGATATAATTTTAAATAGATTTCACCTATCACTCAATGACGTTGAACTAATACAAAATCAACAATCAAACGACCAGACTCCTCTGTCCTTTCTCCCACCTCAATTAGAATCTCTTATAGCAATGACTACAGCTGTAACAGCTTTAGGTACAAGACTCTATGGCAGATTCGGTGCCGGGAAGGGACTAGACAAATCAAGTTTAAATCAAGTCAAAAAAGATGCCGATGCAATTTCTGCCTACGCGATGAGTGAGTGCTTATGGCTAACTGCTCGTCATCTTCCTGAAAATCACGCGTTTATGGTCTCTTTGGGAGAAGGCTTAATGCCCAAAGCTGGCGAATCTCCTGAAATGGGTTCAAACCCTCAGTTGGGTTTTGGGCGGGTTTATGCAAAACCTGATACCGCAATCTGGGTTGAGAATCGAGTCAAACGCCTTTTGAATCACCCAACTTATGATTTCAATGATTTCTATAAGGAATCAATTGATTCTGGAGTCACAATCTGGGGTGCTGCTATCGACACACTTGAAAACACTTCACGCTTTGCAAAGGGAGAGCAGACCGGTCCTCTTACTGTGCTGCACTTGTTCGACCAACCGCTTTGTATTGCGAAGCCGTATGAGGGCTACGTTGGCAACCTGTACCTACCTGAAAAAGTCGCTGCCCAATCGGACAAACAAGGAATTTGTATCAACTACAATACGAATCGCACAAGAGTTGCAGCTGCCATCCAGCAGACATATCCAGATATCAAACCAGAAAACATACACGTTTGGACTCTCGCGGGTTCCAACAGAAAACCACGACTAGGAACTCTCTGGAAACAGTGGAAGGAAGCCGGAGTTCATCTCATTGAAACAGGATTTACATTACCTTCTGGCATGGAAGCATTCGTAGATTCTGGAAGTTACGCACCAACTTATTTAGTAGGTGAACATAAGGATTCAGAAGGTGAAGGTCATATTTTCATCTGCGACGGCTATGCTGGGTCTGCAGAGGCAATGCAGTCCGCAAGTCTGACCCCAGTTGTTGGTCTTTCAGCTTCACTCTCTGTTTTCACATCAAAGTTCATACTACCTTGGGACCAAGAACAACACGTCATGCAGATTGATCCAGACACTCCTACTTTTCAGAAAAACATTTCAACGCTCACTCAAGGTTCTCTTAGCGCTGAACAAATTGAGCACTACCAAGAAGCAATCCAGTCAGCCCGAGATGCCGGTATGCCTATCGAGCATTCTGTAGCTTCGGTAGATGATTTTTTTCCTCAGAAGAACTGGCGTGTCCTGGCAGCATGTGGATATATTTGCCCTGACCCTTATTCTGGGTGTCCCGGAGTAGAAATAGTCTCTGACTCAATTTTTCGAGTTACGGCATCCCTCGGAACACAAAAAGGAGTCAAACAAATCAGATTCACTCTAAAAAGCACAGCGAATGCTTCTCGTGCGCGAACGGCTTTTAGACCTCTGCTAAAACGTTTTCTCGACGGAGAGGACTATCGTAATAGGCCAAATCCAAAATCTGATTCAGGGAGAATTAGAAACGAACTACAAACTCTATGCTGTGAAGCCCTCGAACATAAAGATGACACTATCCGAATACATTTCGACCGCATTCCACTTGATATCATTTCCCAGGATTCACAGGCAGTCCTTTATGAAGCACTAAATTGGTATAAGCAAAACCATCCAGTGTCATTCTCGTGGCTTGACATCGTAAAATGACATTTGATCTGTGAACATCTTTATTTAGGAGGGGTTCGTGAATCGACTAGCACTAACTTTCTTAATCGTTTTGGCATCGATTTCATTATTAGATGCACAAGAGAGATACGATATAGTCCTGCAAGGCGGACGAGTAATGGATCCGGAAACGGGACTCGATAGCGTCAGGAATGTAGGTATCCGTGGCGACCGCATAATCGAGATTTCAAGTAGCTCTCTCATCGGAGATGAAACAATTGATGCTAGTGGACGCGTTGTAGCGCCAGGCTTTATTGATTTACATGCTCACGGCCAGACGAATGCTGCGAACGAATATCAAGCTCATGACGGCGTAACTACTGCTCTTGAATTAGAGAGTGGATTCCCTTTTGTAGATGCATGGATCAAGTCAAGAACAGGCAATGCCATGATTAATTTCGGATCCACCTTCTCGCATGGTCAGACTCGATGGATGGACATGAACAAATACGCCACTGAATCGCGTCGTGCTCGAAATGTAGCGAACTCTCAAGGGCTGCAAAGCGAAGAACTTAGCGAACTTCAACAAGCTGCATTCAATTCACGCTACGAATCCATGACCACATCAGAGCTAGACGCCATGACAGAAACTCTTTCAGCGGGTCTCGCAGAAGGAGCACTCGGAATTGGAGTTTCAGTTGGATACTATCCAGGTGCAACCCGAGAAGAAATATTCAGAGTATTTGAATTAGCCGCAACACTTGAGACACCGATCTACACACACGTGCGCAATCCAGACATACCAGCTATTCAAGAAGCAATTGCTAATGGTGCTGCTAGCGGTGCGCCAGTACACATCGTCCATTTGAACAGTATGGCACTGAAAGATATTGACTTAGCTCTCAACATGATAGCCTCTGCTCGCAAAAACAAGTTTGACATAACAACAGAACTCTATCCGTATACTGCAGGTTCAACAAGTATACAATCCACGCTTTTTGACGAAGGCTGGCAGGCAGCCTGGGGCATGGATTATGGAGATCTTCAATGGGAAAAAACAGGTGAACGTTTAACCGAAGAGACTTTCGAGAAATACCGCGCTGAGGGTGGTACATTAATTATTCATATGATGCAGGAAGAATGGATTCAACAAGGGCTAAAAGCTCCATTTACGATTATTGCCTCTGATGGTATGCCCTATGCAGAACTTGCACATCCTCGTTCCGCCGGAACATATTCTCGTGTACTTGGGCGCTATGTCCGTGATTTAAAAATACTAACCCTAATGGAAGCACTGAGGAAAATGACGTTAATGCCAGCTGAGCGAGTAGACGGTATTGCACCAGGGATGCGGTTAAAGGGTCGCCTTCAAGTCGGCTGCGACGCTGACATTACAATTTTCGATCCCAAGACCGTCACCGACACAGCAACCTTTGGTAAGAAGCTTAGTTTTGCAAAAGGAATTCAACACGTCCTTGTAAACGGCACGTTCGTAGTACGTAGTGGAAAAACGGTACAAGGAGCACTCCCAGGACGCCCGGTCTTGGGTAAGTATCGCCGCTAACAATTCTAATCAAGGGTGGTGTCCTCTGGATTTTCGCACTTCATGGACTTTAAATAAGCAACCTAATTTTTACCCGAAATCTTCATACGAGCAGATTACTGCAGAGATGAATCGCCGAATGTAGTAGAAGATATACATGAAAAGCAAGGCCGTACACGATCCGTTCGAAGCAATACTTGCTAATAAGAACTTCGTACTACTAGATGGAGGATTGGCAACAGAGTTAGAACACAGAGGCCTAAACCTTGATGACCCTTTATGGTCAGGGAAAGCACTACTGGAAAATCCAGATGTAATTGAATCAATACATAAGGAATATCTCGAAGCCGGGTCCGACATTGTCACTACTGTAACTTATCAGGCGACATATGAAGGATTTGCAAAAAGAGGATGCTCGGAAAACGAGTATTCCGAATTGCTGCGGCTCTCAATCGCTATAGCAAAAAAGTCATGTCGAGAATTTGGAAAAGGTCTCACAGCAGCATCCATTGGTTGTTACGGCGCTCACCTGGTTGATGGTTCTGAATATCGTGGCA
>CAZFLB010000280.1:0-7776 GCA_964518945.1 uncultured Acidobacteriota bacterium
ATGCGGTAGACATGTTCAGGAGTGGCCTCGATTTTTTGTTCCATATCAGCATACCCAAATGCTTCTGCGTAGATGAGCTCGCTCCCTTCGATGATGCCAATACTTACACTACCCGCCCCATCCTTATTGATTGCTGCTTGCGCCAGGGACCGAATTTGTTCATCTGCTAAGACATTTGTTGTTATCAATATCAAAATCAAACTAAGTCGATTCATAATGTTTTCACCTCAGAGGCCTTCTTTTATATTTGCAACCTGTAGGTACTTCCATTGTTTTAACACCTAAAGATGAGATGTCGTTTTTTAGAATTGCATTCCTTGCAAAAAATAAGCACGTTTACATTCGTAAACCTTAAGCATCTCCTGGTATGGGTGCAAGTACTATGGTAGTTTTTTAGGTTCGACATTAAAAGGTGTAGTAAATGATGCTACGAGTAACTATTTTCATTATCTTTTCATGCAGTTTAGTTTTTGGTAACGCTGTTCAGAACGCGATACCGGTATCTCTCAAAGAAGGTACGAATTTTGCTGTAGATGTATCTCCTTCAGATGGGAGTTTTATCCTTGATATTCAAGGAACGCTTTGGCGGCTTTCTCCACAGGGCGGACAAGCAATAGCACTAACTGACGGACTCGGCGATGATCGCTCGCCCGACTATTCGGATGATGGCACGAGTGTCACTTTTCAGTCGTTTCGGAATGGGACTTGGGATATTTGGTTAATGAGGGCTGATGGAAACGAAAAGGTTGCCGTTACCGAAAGTCGTTTTGATGATAGAGAGCCTGTTTTTTCGCCTGATGGGACTCGGATTGCATTTTCATCGGATAGAAAGGGTAACTACGACATTTGGATTTTGGAAATTAAAACAGGAGAGCTTTCTCAGCTAACCCATCATAAAGCGAACGACTATATGCCATTCTGGTTGCCTAATGGGGAGGGTGTAGTTTTTGTTTCAGAGAGATATCCAACAGGCACGGCTTTGTATGAAGTAGAAAGTTCTTTCGATAACAAAATGCTTCAAACAACAGAGCCTCGTGAAATTGTTGGTTTTGATACTTTGATAGCTGCACCATCTGTTAGCCCTGATGGGAGAGACATTGCTTTACGCGTACTGGACATCGGGACCACCAGTGCTGATGCGATGGGAACAGCATCGGTAGCTAGTCGCCTCGTAATTGTTTCGAGAGAAAATGGTAAAAGCGTTAATATAGATTCTCCTCCTGATGTTTTTCCATTCCGACCTGTTTGGATTTCAGAAGCGGAGTTAGTATACACAGCAGATGGACGTTTATGGCGCCATCAGCTTTTTAAGGATGCTGGTTTATCAAATATTCCTTTTGAAGCTAATGTAACGCTGGACCGTTCAACTTACCAGAGGCGCAAAGTTGTCTTTCCCAGTAAAAAGGAGCGCCTCTCAGTTCGAGGACTTGTCCGTCCCGTGGTGTCTCCAGATGGTTCTCAAATAGCATTTTCTGCCCTTGGGGATATTTGGCGTGTTGGTGCTACTGGTGGCACACCAGTAGCTGTTACCCGAGACGAGTATTTAGATACGGATCCTCATTGGTCTCCCGACTCTCGTTCTATTGTTTACAGCTCTGATCGTGGAGGGACAATGGACCTCTGGGTGAAGGATACGGAGTCGAAACCTACTGCTTTGGGACGTAGGTTAACTTTTTCGATTGGTGCCGAATTTGCTCCATCATGGTCCCCCGATGGCACGGAGATAGCTTATGTAGATCATAGTTCACAGCTTCACGTCATATCTGTAGCGAATAATGATGACCGAATTTTGACTAATCCACAAAGGGGAATCAGTCAACCATCATGGTCCCCAGACAATGTTCATGTGGTGTTTTCAGTTCATCAGCCACTTTCAACACGTTTTCGTGAGGGCTACAACCGTATTGTGGTTGTCGACACACAGAATGGCGACTCAAGCATAATCGAGCAACCTGAACTTAGTATTTCTGGACGAGATGGTGAGGGGCCAGTTTGGGGTCCGAATGAGTCTGGTATCGCATTTTTTATGGATGGAGGCCTTTGGGTTTTACCCGTAGCGGAGGATGGGACGCTTTTAGGGAAAGCGAAGAAACTTTTAGGAGAAACGGGAGATTTTCCTAGTTGGTTACCGGATGGGCAAGGGATAATTTTTGTGACGCCTCGAGGAATCAAGCACTTCGAGTTAGAAAGTCTTGAGTCTCACTATATTCCTATCAATTTAGACTATGAAATTTTTCCGACTGCAGGAAAACTTTTGATTCGGAATGTTAATGTTCTAGATGGTACCGGTGCCCCGGCACGTTCGGAACAAGATGTCATTTTAGAGGGATCTCGAATCCTTAGTATCTCACCAACCACTGAGCTCAATCTTTTCCCTGAAATACGCACCATAGACGGTAGAGGAAGGACTTTAATCCCTGGTCTGATTGAAATGCACACTCACTTGAGTCTTCCTGCATTTGGATCACGCCACGGAAAGATTTGGCTTGCCTACGGAGTGACAGCGATACGTACCCCAGCTGACACACCGTATCGCGTTCTAGAAGAAAGGGAGTCTGTCAGATCTGGCAAACGGATCGGGCCTCGTATTTTTTTTACAGGTGGAACTTTAGATGGTGATCGAGTTTATTACTCTGGTGGTTTGGCGATAAGTGATGAGGAAGAACTTGAGCAAGAAATGCAGCGAGCGTTCGACCTCGAATATGACATTATTAAAACGTATGTGCGCCTTCCGGACGCTTTCCAAAAAGTTGTTGTAGATGAAGCTCATAGCAAAGGGGTCTTTGTTACATCGCACGAGATTTACCCAGCTGTCTCGTACGGCGTAGATGGTGTCGAGCATATTGCGGGCACTTCACGGAGAGGCTTCTCTCCTAAGTTTTCAGACCTTCGACGAACCTACGGTGATGTTATTGAGCTAATCAGTCAGTCCGGTGTTTTTTTCACACCAACAATCCTCATTTATGGAGGTTGGAGTTTGGCGTTGGCACGAGAACCGGATCTTCTCGAAGAAAACCGTTTCCAAATGCTTTATCCAAGCTGGTCGAAAGAACGACTTCTTGTTAGCCAGGTTCCAATGAATGAGACGGGTTCACGGAAAGTTATGGAGCCGATTTTCGAAACAATAGCTGAGTTAAGAAATCGAGGAAGCCGAATCATTGCGGGAACGGATTCGCCTATAGTCCCTTATGGGTTTGGACTCATACTTGAAATCGAGCAACTGTCAGAAGCTGGTTTGGGCCCTAGTCTTGCAATCAGAAGTGCTACTCAGCTTGCTGCTGAGGCACTTGGCGCCGGGGATGACCTTGGGACCGTTGAGGCCGGAAAAATAGCAGATTTAGTGTTGGTCAAAGGGGACCCGACGCAAAACATCAAGGATTTGCGAAGAACTGAGGTCGTTATTGTAGATGGTCGTGTAGTCACGATACCACGGCTGTTAAATCAACCATAGAGATTGAACACGTTGTTTCTTTGAGCACCTAGTATTATGAGTATTTGTTTTGGTGTCAAAAATGGCCAGTTGTTTTTGACTTGTCTTAATCTATGTTTCGATTACTCCTTTGCTGTTATACTCTCAATTGCAATTGAAACTGTATTTGATTTTTTCAAAGGTTCGTTCTTGCGCATTGTTGGTAACACGACTAGAATACTTTTCGTTTAGTGGTAGTCGATTTCTTTTGTTTAACTAAGCTCTATAACTGAATTATTGCCCTGTTGCGGACGGCTCGTTGGCAGTCCGATTTTATAGAAGGAGATTTGAGGAATGGCGACTAAACCAATGACGAAGAGTAAAATTGTTGCTGAATTTGCTGATTCAATGCAAGTTTCAAAAAAAGAAGCCTCTGCATGGTTTGATAAACTTGCTGAAGTATCTGTTCGGGAGACTAAAAAGGCTGGCCAGTTTGTAATCCCAGGTATCGGGAAACTGGTGAAATCAGTTCGTAAAGCTCGGATGGGTCGCAATCCGCAAACAGGCGAAGCAATTAAAATACCTCGAAAGACAGTTGTCAAGTTTCGAGTTGCTAAGGCCTGTCGAGATTCAGTCGTTCCCCCAAAGAAATAATTACTTCTTGAGGAATATGGTTGGTCATTAACCCATTGTGGTTGATGACCAACTGACTCTAAGTGTAATTGTTTACGGAGGGACGATCAGTTGCGATGGTGGTCCATCAGGTTTTTCACTTAGTTCTATATCGGGAACGTTACCGATAGTTGATTTGAGTACTCGCTGAGCGGTTTCTAAATAACTTGAGCGCTTTACTTTACCGTTCTTGTGATCGCTTATTGCTTGGCTCAGTGTTTTAAAGACTTGGTGGATATCATTAGCAGACGCATCTGGCGCTCCTTTAATGTTGTCTCTTCCAATAATTATATCCACGAGCCACTTAGTGTACTTTTCTAAGTGTAGGGAACTCGACGGGTGGCTGTAGACGATACCTTTGCTATGGGTGTCTAGAGTCTTGGAAGAGGTGTTGATGACCTCGCTCAGCTCCTCGTCTGATAGTGAGAAAAAATGGCTTTCTTCTGATAACAGTAACTTGTGGAGAAAGAGGATAAAAATAAGTTGTTGCTTATCCAGTCGAACAAAGCGTGATAGAAAACGTGCATCTTCTTTTTGGTGGCTTATTGAGTGCCAACCTGGATCTGCCCCTTCCAGAAAGCGGCAATTGTCAGGACAGTGAATTTCTGTCCGGCGTTTGGTGCCACAGCATTTAGAACATATAAGCCGTCCGCTATTTGCGGGGCAAACTCGTTTCCCTTTAACTTTTCCACAAGACCAACAAGTAGTCACGTCACACAATATACCAGTAGAGGAGGCTTTGTGCCTGTTAATATTGCTCTAAGCTATAATGAGGTTGCTTTCTCAAACACCGTTGCATAGTGATATTTAGCACAATGGTGCTATTTTGGGGAGGGATGGAGAGTTCCTGAAAAACATGTCTAGCGGTGCAAACGGCTTAGGAAATTCTGACTCGGTGGGGTCTCAGCTTGCAGAGGCTAAAGAATGTGCTGCAAGGCTAGGATACCCCTTTGTTGACCTTTCCTTACTTAAAGAAGATGTGAATGTGTGGAAACAGGTGCCCATGGACCTGATACTCCGTCACCGAATAGTACCGTTACGCGAGGAAAGGGGCGGTATAGTTATCGCGGTTGGTAATCCAGAACGCTATCAAAAACTGGATGAATTGGAAAGAACTCTTAGCCGTCCACTTCTCATTGAGGTGGCTGCACCTTTCCAAATTGATCAAATCCTAGAGAGGAATCAATCCTCTAGTTTTCTTCTGGATGAAGCTTCAGCGGAGTTGAAACTAGAGAGGGATTCTTCCAAGACAGTGAAAAGCGAGGAGCTGGATGCTGGGACAGAATCTTCCAGTCCAGTCATTAAGCTAGTTCACTCACTTTTACTGAATGGTATTGAACGCCGCGCGAGTGATATCCATGTTGAAACGAAAGAAGATAAGGTAGTTTTAAAATATCGAATAGATGGGGTGTTATATCTAGCCATGGATCCTCTAGATCGTCGACACGATTCTACAATTGTCTCACGACTCAAAGTAATGGCAGAGCTAGATGTTGCAGAAAAACGAGTTCCTCAAGATGGACGTTTTAAACTTACGGTCGATGGTCGTGGGATTGACTTTCGTGTTTCAGTGATGCCGAGCATCTATGGTGAAGATGTTGTTGTTCGTATTTTGGACAAGGAGTCACTGAGTGAACAATTCTCTGATCTCAGACTTGATATCCTAGGTATCCCAGACAATGAGCTTAAGCGCTTCCGTAAATTCATTCGCGAGCCTTATGGAATGGTTTTAGTCACAGGCCCTACGGGCAGTGGAAAAACGACAACGCTGTATGCGGCACTGTCAGAGATTGCATCTCCTGAAGAGAAGATCGTAACTATTGAAGACCCGATTGAGTATCGAATAGATCAAATCACTCAAGTGCCTGTTAATGAAAAGAAGGGATTAACATTTGCGAAGGGCTTGAGGTCGCTACTGCGTCATGACCCAGATACTATTATGGTTGGAGAAGTCCGTGATCCAGAGACAGCTCGAATCGCAGTGCAAGCTGCGTTGACAGGCCATCTGGTTTTTACGACAGTGCATGCAAACAATGCATTTGATGTCATTGGGCGCTTTTTACATATGGGTGTTGAACCTTACAATTTTGTTTCAGCACTAAACTGTGTTTTAGCTCAGCGCCTTGTGCGTACCATTTGTGATGGCTGTAAAGAGAGGGTAGAGGTTGATCCTGAAGATCTGGAACTTTCTGGCGTTCCTGATGCTTTCAGAGGACGCTCTTTTTATAGGGGGAGTGGTTGCTATTTGTGTCATGGAACTGGTTTTTACGGTCGAACTACAGTTTGTGAGCTTTTGAGTTTAAATGACCATTTGCGCCAATTGATTCTAGACGGACGAAGCAATATCGAGTGGAAGCGTAGTGCGATAGCTGAAGGAATGATTTCGATTCGTGAGCACGCATTGGAAAAAGTTTTTGCAGGGATTACTACTCTTGGAGATATAATCACGGTAACCTTTGTGGATTGATTGTTGTCATCTGTTCACTTAAGGGTGTTCTCTACCGGTCTGCAGATTAAAGTGTGTGTGTACTCTTAGTGTTGACATACTCAGGGAAGTTTTTCGTTTTCACGAACGGCTGCAAACCTGAATGTATTCAAGAGGCTATCCATGAAGCCTAAGTGTCTTTGCTGCGCTATACTTCTTTTTCGATGAAACGTGACGTTAAGACTACTCTCTTTGAGCGTCGTGAGTTATCTCCAGATACGAGCCTTCTGTATTTCAAGTCCGAGTTTCTATCAACAAATACTCTACCTGGGCAGTTTACGATGTTGCGAATTCCTAGGGAAGAAGGTTTACTGTTACGGAGACCATACTCTTTTTGTGATGTTGACCCAAGTCAAACACAATTTAGTTTACTTGTTAAGGAAGTTGGACATGGCACTAGAGCGCTAGCTCGTTTACCCGTTGGTGGAGAGGTTCAGTGTTTGGGCCCTCTTGGGTCGTCTTTTGAAATGCCGAAGCCAGACTTCCAACCAGTTGTTGTTGCCGGGGGTGTTGGCATCGCACCTTTTATCTATTTTTGCCGGGCGCTTAGTGATGCTGGGCGTCAGGCAATCGTGCTCTTGGGAGGTCGAACAGAACACGATCTTTATTTGAAGGACGAATTTGAAGCACTTGGGATGGACGTTAGGTGTACAACAGAAGACGGAAGTTTTGGTGATAAGGGGCGAGTAACTTTGTTACTCGATAATGTTGTTAGTGATAGAGACATACAGCTCTATTCATGTGGACCTTCTGCAATGCTATTAGCAGTAGCCGAGAAAGCGAGGTCTTGGGATGTCCCACATCAAGTTTCACTGGAACGTCGCATGGGTTGTGGTATGGGTTGTTGCCTAGGCTGCGTTGTGTACACTGATGAGTATAAGAGAGCCTGTACTGAGGGCCCTGTGTTTGATGCTGACTTAATTTCTTGGGAGCGAGACCCAGAACCTTTATAAACATGCCAGATCTAAGTGTTTCGATTGCTGGGATTAACCTCAGCACGCCACTCATAGCAGCGAGTGGTACATTTGGTTATGGAACAGAGTATGAAGACGTAGTGGATTATAAGGCCATTGGTGCCATTGCGGTAAAAGGTCTCTACCTTGAGCCCCGAGAAGGTTGTCCTCCTCCCCGTATTTGGGAAACTCCATCCGGTATGCTTAATGCGATAGGGCTTCAAGAGGTTGGGGTTCAGTGCTTCGTTGAAGAGCAG
>CAZFLB010000281.1:0-29016 GCA_964518945.1 uncultured Acidobacteriota bacterium
AGTCAGCATTGCCACGAGGAACGACATAAATAGCAACATCCGTGCGCCGCCAAAACGAGAGCTCATTTGTGCTAACGGTATTAGGTGAATCCGGTTGCTCGCTCCCAGAACGGCCACGTCTCCGGATCCTCCGACGTCCGCCATACACAGACCGCCGATGATTGCTGCTTCCACAAAATACATGGATACCAGCACCCCCAAAAAGCCTGCGCTGAAAGAAGCACAGAGAACTGTTGCTGTTGTGATGGCAAGATAGGCTGGGTCGGCTATGACCGCAAAGACCTGTTCCATTTGGATGAGTGCGATACTGACGGCGACGAGAATGGCCGGAATCCAGGTTTTAGCCACGAAACCGTACCAAGCGCCGGCCGCTTCGGTTATTGAGACTGGAGCCCAGTCGCATATTCGGATGACACCGGTGGCGATGATCATCCATGCATACGGATGGACCCCGGGTACGATGAATGCAATTAGGTGTCCGAACATGTACAAGGATGACGCGATGATGATGCCAACTGCCATGCTGGAGAAGCTGGCGGACGACGGTGTTTTCAGATTGATCCGACCGGCATCAGATAAGGCTACCCTTTTCACATTCAGAATATTGCCGTCGCCGGAAAAATTCATAGAAGAAGCGAATCTTCTTTTGCCCAACCCGTTGAGTATTGCCGCGATTATGACGCACATTATGTTGGCCACGAAGATCGCGGGCACGAGTTGCGACATGTAATTAGCTGAGTCGCCTCCTGTTTGAGACGCGTATATTTCCGACATTGGTATGGCTCCGGCTCCGATACCGCCGCCCATAATTGGAGCGACAACGAACAAAATCGCTTCAGAGAAGCCGAAGCCGGTCAGGTGGCCGATAGTCCCGCCGAGTGTGAACGTGAGCCCAATCGCGCCGAGAACAGGGAAGGCAAGTCTTAAACCTACTTTTACCAGTACCTCGCGGTTCATGCTCAGTATGCTCCCAACAATGAGACCGGCTATTAAAAAATCGATGAACGTATAGAAGAAAGAGCGAACCATCTCTACGGCACTTGCCGGAAATAAACCGGCATGTACTAAGGAAGCCGGAACGAGGATGCAGAGAATTGGGGCACCACCGAAGGTTCGAAATCCCGGGATGCTGTTACCGATCCACGATAAACCCCAACCCAGAATCATGGTAACTCCGAACCCGGTGGTTAGATTGTTTGGAATTACCTCAAGATAGATGCCGAGAAGGGTAATGACCAACACGGCCACATAAGAGAGCGGTGTCAAAATTCGAACGGCGTCGGGGTCTGCTTGCTCTTTCGTAGACCACTGACTCGGTGGACGGGATGGACCTGGGCTTGATGCGGACATCTGTTAGGTTCCGTTTCTCAAAGGGTTGCGAGTGTTCTTGAAGTCATCATGTTCTGGATTGTACGGACGCAGTGTGTACACATTTTTAGCGATAGAAAAGAGGAGAAGTGAAACTAGGTGATAGGGTGTTCTCGCTATCAACATTTTCTTCTCAGATTATTTCGGCTTGTTCCAACCGCTCGATTTCTGCAGAGTCGAGCCCGAGCAACCCCCCGTATACCTCGAGGTTATGCTCGCCCAAAGCAGGGCCAAGGGATTCGATCCGCCCGGGCGTAGCACTTAAGTGTGGCACCACGTTGGGTACGGCAAGCTCCCCCACCCGGGGGCTCTTCACACGCGCGATGTTCTTTCGCGCTTGATATTGAGGGTCTTCGAAGATCTCGTCGATTGCTGCTACGATGCTACAAGGCACCTGTGCCTCGTCACACAAAGTGATGATCTCAGCTTGAGTGTGAACCGAGGTCCAGTCGGCAACGATACCGTCTACTTTGTCACGTGACGTGTCCCGAACCTTGATTGTTCCATATATTCCGTCGCCAGCAATCTCTGGCCGGCCCATCAGGTTCGCTAGCCGGCCGAAAATCTTGTCATTGGTGCAGGCAATAGCGACCCATCGATCGTCCTTAGTCGGGTAGTGACTATGCGGACAAGCATTCACGGTGGCGGCCCCCATGCGCTTACGAACGAAGCCAGATTTGTCATATGCAGGAGCTAGCTCATCGAGAATGCGGAAGATAGGTTCATAGAGTCCGATGTCGATGTATTGCCCTTCGCCATTGGTCTCGTCACGGGAGCGAAGTGCCATGAGTACACCAAGCGCAGCGTAGAGACCAGACATGTAATCCGACAACGTTGCTGAACCGGGGATAGCTGGCGGCCGGTCTGGCTCCCCTGATAAGAAAGCTATTCCCCCAAAGGCATTCCCAATACGGCCGAAGCCGGGTTTGTTGCGGTACGGGCCGGTTTGACCGTAGCCCGAGATACGAACCATGACCAGTTTAGCGTTGATGGCCTCGAGATCTTCATATCCTACTCCCCACCGCTCCAGGGTTCCCGGTTGGAAGTTCTCAGTCAGGACATCGCTTACGGCGGCCAGTTGCTTGAGAAGACCTGCGCCCTCGGGCTTCCGCAGATCGAGCGTGATCGACTTCTTATTACGTGCCTCGCTAAGCCAAACGAGGCTGTCCCCGCACTCCGTCATTGAACCTAGTCGCCGGCAAGGATCGCCGATCTTTGGCATTTCGACCTTGATTACTTCCGCGCCGAACTCAGCTAGAATCGTTGCGCAATAGGGGGCAGCAATGTAGGTTCCTATGTCAAGGACGCGTAGCCCGGCAAGCGGTTTGCTGCGCGACATTTGGCTTTGATTCTTTCCGTTACAACTCCCCATGTCCATTGCGCCTACCGGTAGTAACCGGGTATCAATGCCCGCGCCCAGGGTCCTGGGGTTTACTCATCGGGTTGATCTGGGAGTTTGGCCCAGTCGGGGACCCAAGTGCGATTGTACTTGCCTACTTTGTACTGGTCGTCTAGGGGAATGAAGCGAGCGACGCCTCCGTCCTCGACAGAACTCGCCAGCTGGTTCAGGTCCTCAGGATCGGTGCTTCCCCAGGAACCGGTTTCCAACCGATGCATCAGTGTTTCCAGCACAGCCACGGATTCAGGCACCGTGAAGCTGCAGTGTGTCGGACCCTCAGTGTAGACCGCACGGACTAGATCTTCTTTGCCGTTCTGTCGCACGAGTTCCATATAACCCTGAACGTTGCTTGGTACAATTTGCTCATCTCCGATGTCTTGCCATCGGATTAATGGGATCTTGGGCTTGCCTACGGCAATGCGGCCGGCAGCACCCCAGTACTCAATCGCTTCGGGGTCTGCCGAGATACGAGGAAACGCATTCACTTTTTCGAGATCTGCTTCGAGGTCAGCCCCGGCCTCTTCGTATAGCTGGTGAACGGCCTGTTTGAGGTATTCGTTACCGTTTTCGAAAAACTCTTTGTAGTCCACGCCATCGTTCGACGAGTGCTGGTAACTCCGTGCCCCGAAGGAGGAAGACGTCTCCAGCATGTGGCGGGATACTCCACCAGGGCGGTCAGATACCCGCAGCGTGGTTTGATACAGACTCTGCTGGAGCTCTGCTACATTGCTGCGGTCGGGTCTTGGGAGTCGGAGGTCGACCCAGTCGGGAAGCTGTCCAATCGTAACAGCTAACGCGATGCGCGCTCTGCCCTTCGGAGTGCGCTGGGCTGCATTGACAACCTGACGCCAGGCATACGTGAGGTCTGGGTATTCTGGGCGTAGTCCCCCGGTCTTCGGAAGATTAACGATTGCCAGTTCCGGAGCTAACAGGGCCTTAAGAACGAACCACTTGTCCAATTCTGAGTTTCCTAGCCACACTATGGGTGCGGTGCCAGCTGCTACTACACCATCTACTCGGCCGGGATCTTCGGACAGGCTCATGCCCACTCTTCCGCCGCCGGAGCAGCCGTACTGGATGACCCATTCCGGTTTACTGAAACGGTCGATGAAGATGTCGTGGACCCTCTCGATGCGTTCAATCTCCCGCGAAGGGTCATAGCCGCCGACCCATCGCCGCTCATGCCGTGCAGTTCCAGACACTGCGTACCCACGTTCCAGGAAAGCTAGGTTTCTCTCCCGGTTAGCACTGGTTACGTAGTCCAAGTCCCGGATCAGCACTCCGTTCCAGTTGGACGGAACCCGCATGAGGTACCGGGTGCCATCGCCGAACGTCCCGCCTTCTTCTTCATAGGTGTGCTCCTGGGCTGTCACACCGCCACAGCCAGTGAGAACTGTAAATCCGGCGAGGCAGACAAGCTTGAACACGAAGTGTCGACCCCTTGCGTGATACTTCGGCGAGAGTGAAAACAGTTTCTTTATAGTCGGGTTCATTGCGACCCCCTTTATCATTATCTATGCACACTATGCCACAGTTTGCTGTTGCCAGCCATCTTCAAAAAACCCTTAGTTGTGAGATCGGTGAACCGCGTAGCAAGTAGTGGATTCTTTCAAGCGTTACGTTCGACGATCCCGAGTCGATTGGTATAGTATTTTTGTTCTCATCCACTTTAGAGGACGTACACTTGCTCGGTCTAAGCTTTTTTCTCCACTAAATTTTGGATGACTAAGGGGGACCCATGGTTCGAACGTGTATTAGTTTTTTTCCTATTCTTATTGCCACCACTTTTTTTTCTCTTGTAGGAGGAGCTTTTGCCGAGCGTGCAATGACGGCAATAGATCTACTTGAAGTGCCGTTTCTAAGTGATCCACAACTTTCACCTGATGGCACTCAACTGGTTTACGTTCTAGCGGAAGCTGATTGGGAAGCAAACAAACGCGTTAGTCATCTATGGTGGGTGAATGTAGATAATGGACAGTCAACCCAGCTCACTTACGGTGGGGGTGAGGCAAGTCCTCGTTGGTCGCCAGATGGTAAATGGATAGCGTTTGTAACCTCTGGCGGTGGCGACGAGGTGCCGCAAACAAGTGGGCCCAGAGCTAGCAAAGCGAGGGTGGAACAAGTTTACCTCTTGTCGGCAAATGGAGGAGAGCGAATTCAGCTAACTCACCACGCCACATCCGTGTCTCGGATCACTTGGTCGCCAGACGGAACTAAATTGTTTTTCCTTGCTGCCGACGACAAGACAGAGGAAGAAAAACGGAAGGACGAGATACAGGACGATGTATTCGCATATTACGAAGATTGGAAACATCGACATCTCTGGGCGGTTGGTGTTGGAGATGACAGGAAGGAAAAGCGCGTTACTAGTGGAGACTTTACGATCACAGGCTACAGTGTGTCACGTGACGGACTCAAGATCGCTCATCATAGGCAACCAACCCCGGTGCGTGATGATGGCTTAAAGTCAGAGGTTTGGGTCATGAACGAAGACGGCTCAGGTGCAACTCAAATAACGCAGAACAATGTTCCTGAGCAAAGAGCTGAATTGTCTCCCGATAATACGAAAGTACTGTATCTTTCAGACTCTAATGGTACAGAGTATTACTATAATAAGAATCTCTTCACAGCTTCTGCGGAAGGTAACGAAATAGACCTTCTTCTGCCAGACATGCCTTATGAAGCGGTGTCTGCAAGCTGGTCACAAAATGGTCAATCGATTTATTTCACTGCCGGTACTGGGGTTAGGCTTGACCTTTTCCGTGTGGATTTGCCTTCACAGGAATTAAGTCAACTCACAGAGGGCGATCACACTCTAACGGACTGGACTTTCCGGCCTTCTGACGGGATGCACGTTTTTCGCCTCGATGATCCGGCTAACGCAGGAGATGTCTGGATTGCACCTAGAAGTGGTGAAGCTCCCAAGCAAATTACGCATGTCTACGATTATTTGCAAGACTTCCGTCTTCCACGTCAAGAGGCAATTCAATGGAAGGGTGAAGATGGTGTTGAGGTTGAAGGGCTTCTCTATTACCCTCTCGACTACAAAGAGGGTACTCGCTATCCACTCATTGTCCAGACACACGGCGGTCCACGCTCTTCCGATAAGTTTGAATTTGGTAGATGGAACGATTATGTCCAAGTGGCAACAGCAATGGGTTATGCAGTTGTGAAACCAAACTACAGAGGTTCTACAGGATACGGAGATGATTTTCATCGGGATATGGTTCTTCACTACTTCCGGCAATCCCATTTGGACGTTATGACGGGAGTAGACCACCTTATTGCCATCGGTGTCGCAGATGGAGAGCGCATGGCTAAGATGGGTTGGAGTGGTGGTGGTCATATGACCAATAAGATCATTACGCATACGACTCGATTTAAAGCAGCGGCCTCAGGGGCAGGCGCTGTTAATTGGATTTCCATGTATGGAACGAGTGATACTCGAGTTCAGCGAACGCCTTGGTTTGGAGGCACGCCTTGGCAGGAAGATGCGCCAATCGATCTCTACTGGGGACATTCACCTCTTAAGGATATTTACAAGGTAACGACTCCCACGATTGTACTTGTTGGTGCGAATGATGAGCGTGTCCCGCCCGAGCAATCAATAGAACTCTACCGTGCTCTAAAAACAAATGGTGTGCCTAGCCACCTTTACATGGCTCCACGTGAGCCACATGGCTGGCGGGAACTGCGCCATGAACTTTTCAAGATTAATGTGGAACTTGATTGGTTTGAAAAGCACGTGAGAGAGCAAGAATATGAATGGGTTGTCGCTCCAGAAACGACCGGTGCGGGAACGAATTAAGTAATTGTCTACAACTAATTGACGGTTTAGGGTGGGCCTAAAAACTAAAGCTCGTTCATTTCTGTCAGCTTTAGTCTTAGTGATCACGTCCGGGTGTCGGGATCAAGATGGCGTCACAGTTGTTAAACTTGCTCACGGCCTCGACGTAAATCACTCCGTTCATAAAGCGATGGAGATCATGGCACAGGACCTAAATGTGCTGTCACAGGGTAGTATGCGAATAGATATTTACCCGAACGAGCAACTAGGAACAGAAAGGCAGTTATTAGAGCTTCTCCAAATCGGTTCGGTTGGTATGACCAAAGTATCAGCTGCAGTCCTAGAGAATTTTGCGCCGGAATTTCGGGTGTTAGGGTTGCCGTATATTTTTGATAGCGAGACACATCACTTCGAAGTGCTCGATGGCACTGTCGGGAGTGATATGTTGCTTAGCTTAGAAACATTTAGGCTCAGAGGGTTGACTTTTTACGATGCTGGCAGCAGGAGCTTTTACTTAAAGGAACATTCAGTGAAAAGCCCAGCTGATCTTGAGGGGCTCAAGATTCGTACACAAGAAAGTGCTACTGCCATGGAGCTTGTACGGCGGCTGGGTGGCTCCGCTACTCCAATTGCTTGGGGTGAACTCTTCTCTGCATTACAACAAGGCATCGTAGACGGTGCTGAAAACAACCTACCATCGTTTTACCTTTCGGGGCATTTTGAAACAGCACGTTATTACTCCGTAAATGAGCATACTCGAGTCCCTGATGTACTTCTTATTTCAACTTTGGTGTGGGATACATTGACAGAGTTGGAGCAATCTTGGCTTACTGAAGCAGCACATAACTCCAAGTTGAAACAGCGAGAGCTTTGGAAGGAAAGTGTTGAGCAAGCACTCTCTGAAGTTCAGGCTGCAGGAGTTAAAGTTACGTGGCCGGATCAATCTCTCTTTGCAGCGAGAGTGAAACCAATCTACGATTCATTTCGAAATAATCCAAGAATGTATGAACTTATCCAAAACATCCGTCGCCAGCCAGATTAATCAAGCTAATGCCATAGCATTGCTTGTGAACTAGAGAAACGGAAAATTGAAGCCTAAAGGATTGAGTCTTGAACAGACAGTAAGTTGGTTCCTTGTCCTAATCCTTGGGATCTCGGTGCTGAACGTCTTGTGGCAAGTTTTTACTCGATTTGTACTTGGCAATCCCAGTTCGTATACAGAAGAGTTGGCAAGGTATTTGTTGATTTGGATAGGGTTGATTGGTGGCGCTTATGCTTCAGGCAAGGGTATTCACCTGGCTATCAAACTATTGCCAAACTCGTCCCAACGTTGGTGTTCCATCGTTATTGAACTTTGCATTGTGCTATTTGCAGTCAGCGTTTTATTGGTGGGAGGGATTCGTTTAGTTCACTACACTCTTACTTTGGGTCAAACTTCGGCTGCTCTTGGAATAAGGGTTGGCTACGTTTATTTGGCACTGCCGATAAGCGGCGCTTTGATAACCTGGTTCGCGGCAACATCTCTTATCCAAATCCTCAAGGATCCGACAAGACGATGACAGACTTCATGGTCCTTGGCGGAATACTAGTGTTGCTACTGGGACTGGGAGTCCCCGTGGTTTACAGTATTGGCCTTGCCACCATAGGTTCTATGTTGTTGACGATACCCAGTGGTCCAGCACTGACAACGGTGGCTCAACGTATAGCTACGGGGCTAGATTCTTTTGCACTCCAAGCAATACCGTTTTTTATCCTTGCGGGTCAGTTCATGAATAGAGGAGGCAGTGCCGCTCGGTTGGTCGCATTTGCACGTGCACTAATGGGTCATTTTCGGGGAGGACTAGCTTATGTGAACGTCCTGGCGTCCATGCTATTTGCGGCTATTTCTGGTTCAGCGGTTGCAACGGCATCGGCAGTGGGGAGTGTGCTTGGCCCTGAAATGGAACGAGATGGTTATGATCGTAACTTTAGCGCTGCCGTCAATATTAGTTCGGCAACAACCGGTTTAATTATTCCTCCAAGCAATATTTTAATTGTCTATTCCTTGGCGAGCGGGGGCATTTCTATTGCTGCTTTGTTTGTGGCGGGATACGTTCCAGGACTATTGGTTGGTTTAGCACTCATGGTTGTTATTAGTGTGCGATCTTGGGGACAGGCAGTTACTCCAATGAAGCGAGCCTCTTTACGAGCGACTTGGTCAGCTTTTGTCAACGCTCTTCCAAGCCTTGCACTGCTTCTAATTGTAATGGGTGGTATAACGGCCGGAATTTTCACTGCTACTGAAGCCGCGGCGATAGCAGTCCTGTATTCAATGATCCTCGCGTTCTGTTATCGCGGGATCACCTTTGGAGATCTACCGTTTATCTTCCGAGATGCTACCTCTACGACCGCGGTTGTACTGTTGCTCGTAGGTACTTCCACTAGCATGTCTTGGATGATGGCTTATGCCAATATTCCACAAATATTCGCTGAGCTGCTTCTTTCGCTGGCTGAATCGAAGTTAGTGATCCTGCTATTAATGAACATCGTGTTTTTACTAGTCGGAATTTTTGTTGACATTACCCCCGCCGTTTTACTCTTGACCCCAATCTTTTTGCCTGTTGCGTCAGCTTTGGATGTCCACCCTGTCCATTTCGGGATAGTCATAGTGCTTAATTTGTGCATTGGGTTATGCACGCCACCAGTAGGTACGGTTTTGTTCGTCGGTGTCGGTGTGTCAAAAACAACGATTGCAAAAGTTGTCAGGCCGCTCTTCCCTTTGTACCTGGCCATGTTAGTGACGCTACTGTTTATTACATACTTTCCTCAAATAACACTCTGGTTGCCAGGGGTACTGGGGTTGTTGTGAAACGATTAGATCCTATTTCTTTTCTTCAACGGGTTCTAGGCGATAGATAGGAGTTAACTCTCCTTCTTTGTTTCCATCGATTGCGATGTAGATATAACCGTCTAGTCCCTGACGAACATCGCGGATACGGCCCATGCGGTGTACCAGCGTTTCCTCTATTAAGACTTGATGGCCATCCATGCTTAGTCGCGCGACCTGCTGTCCTGATAGTCCACCTGCAAACAGATTTCCACGCCAATCCGGAAAGCGATTACCAGTGTAGAGCATCAACCCAGAAACACCTGTTGATGGAACCCAGACGTGCACGGGGTGTTCCATGCCTTCACTCATTGTTCCTTTATGGATCGCGGTTCCGCCTCGGTAATTTACGCCGTACCCTACAACTGGCCATCCATAATTTAATCCCGGCTTAATGAGGTTTAGCTCGTCACCACCCTTTGGTCCGTGCTCAGTAATCCAAATGTTTCTGTTTTGATGGTCGACCACAAGCCCTTGAGGGTTGCGATGCCCAAAACTCCAAATTTCTTTTTGGGCATCTTGCTGGCTTGCAAAGGGATTGCTTTCTGGAACGCTACCATCGTCTTTAATGCGATTAACAGTTCCATGACTATTTGAAATATCCTGCGCAGGGTGCTTTTCCAAATGGCCACTCGGTGAAACCATTCTGTCTCCAACGGTTATGAACAGAAAGCCATCCGTATCAAAAGCAAGTCTCGATCCATAGTGCCCTCTCCCTTGAGAATTCGCTTCAAAAACCTCTTCGACATTGTCGAGTCGATCATTGATAAATTGTCCTCGCACCACTGCGGTTGTCGATCCATTTCCGTTAGCGTAAGGTTTTGAGTAACTGAGGTAGAGTAGGTGATTTGAAGAAAATTCAGGATGCAATACCACATCCATTAAGCCTCCTTGTCCCTCATAAAAAACTTTTGGCACTCCTGGGACGTGATCAGCGACCAGCACGCCGTTTCTGAAGATTCGAAGACGTCCTGGCTGTTCTGTGATCAGCATGTCGCCGGTTGGAAGAAAAGCTATGGCCCAAGGATGCTCTAGACCTTCTACGATCTTGACGACTCGGTAGTCATGGTAGGCGGATCGATGTATAGGGGACTGGGAAAAGCCATTGGAGGTGATGGTTAAAAAAAAGATGACGAAAATGTTTATATATCGAAAAATTATCATAGAGGTTTCATTTCACTTGTGCATCTTTTTTATTATGACACGGTCGGTCCAAACAGCATCAAGTGAGGTTATATTTTCTCATCTCGCGTTAGGAATTGTAGGTATTTGCGTGCGGACAAACAATTCCTTAAACTGCTCATTGACTGCAAAGGAATTCTCGGTTTTTAGATATTTACCAAAAAGGATTAAAGCCTTTGTTTTTTCAACTTTTAAAATATCCGTCAATAAAATGGTTGTGATTAGCCCCTAATGAATGATTTATACCGAATTGTAATCTTTGTTATCTCATTGCTATTTTCTTTCCAATCTTATTGCCTAGCGACCTGTCCTATTCCTCTTGTGGAAAGTCCAAGCTCTTATAGTGAAGGACAGGGTGAGCCAGAACCAACGACTTGCCACACTTTGCCAAGAGAAGAGAGTGAAAACACTGAAAAGCCACATTGTGTGCAGTCAAACAATCAGTGGCAAGAAGCTAAATTCAATGAGCCTTTCAGCAGTCCCAGCCGGCAATTGACAACAATTCCAATCGGCACTTTTGCTTTTAATAGAGCTTTTCTGCTGTACGAATTTCCAATACGTTCTTTCGTGCCTATATTAGAAAAGATTTCTGTAAAAATACAGGTCTAGAACCGTTCCTCTAACCTTATCGCTAATAAATAATAATCCAGGCCTATTTGTGAGGTCTCTAGATGGTTAGGTGGTTTCGAAGCAATGAGGAACTTATTTTCTGTAGTGGCAATTCTTGTACTTATAGGCAGTTTTGCTAACGGGAGTGTTTTAATCGGTTTAAATAGTTCTGAACAAAAAGATCATGGTTCTAAACAAAAAGATCATTCGATGCATGGTATGGAATCTTCCAAGGAGGAGCCTGAGATAGCCAGTCTCTTCCTTCTTAGGCTCGCGAGTGACACATCGCTAAATCCGAAAACCGGACGCCTTCCCATGGGGATGGCGAAAATCGGACAGTGGCAGGCCATGTGGATGGGCAAAGCCTTCTTGGACTACACCTATCAAAGTGGGCAACGAGGAGGAGAAAGTGTTTTTTCTCTGAACAACGGAATGTTTGGCGTTGCTCGACAGCTTGGTTCAGGAGCCCTGATGTTTCGAAGTATGCTGAGCTTTGAGCCTATGACGGTAAGAAACCGTCTTTATCCGCTACTATTTCAGACTGGTGAGATGGCCTATGGAAAGCCCATTGTGGATGGACAGCACCCACACGACTTATTCATGGAAGTGGGCGTTCACTACGCTTACCGATTGAGTGATTCGATCATGTTGCAAGGTTATTATGCTCCGGTAGGCGGTGCTGCATTAGGCCCACCGGCATTTCCTCACCGTGCATCGGCGGTCTATTTACCACAGGCTACACGTGGTCACCATTGGCAAGACTCAACCCACATTGCTAATCAAGTTGTTACGGGAGCGATTGCTTACAATAAATTTCGGTGGGAATTGAGCGGGTTTCATGGTCAAGAGCCGGATGAAGACAGGTGGGATATCGATGCTGGTCCAATCGATTCTTTTTCAACGCGCTTTTCGTTCACGCCAAATCCAAACTGGGTTGGACAGTTTTCGATTGGAAGACTACATCAACCGGAGCGGATGCACATAACAGATATCAGGCGAACCACTGCATCAGTCCAGCACTCTCGGGATCTAGGAAGAGGAGAGGCATGGTCGACAGCATTTATTTGGGGGCAAAACTATAAGTTGGCTGAAAGCAAGGCAACAAATGCTTTTTTAATCGAGACCGTTTTTCCACTTGGAACAAGTCGTTTTCTTACCGGAAGGTTCGAGTGGTCTCAGAGGGATGAACTTTTAGACGGACACGAGGGCCACTCAGGCGAGCACGATGAACACTCTGAAAACGGGGTGTTTGATATTACGTCCTTTACAGCAGGCATGACCCAGAATTTAGGTGTTTCTGCTGGTTTCATCACTCGAGTTGGAATGAACTTAACGGCACATAGAATCCCTGATGCTCTAAAGCAAGTCTATGGCAGTAAACCATACGGATTTCACTTCTTTCTGAGTTTGACGCTAGGGACTCCAATGCGACATTGAAGATTACTGCTTTCAATAACAATACCTAGGATCGGTTTTGTCTCATTTAGACGGTGTGTTTTTTTAAAGTCAGAGAGAATGTTGTTCCATAATCTTAATTAAGACTATGATCTGCAAGCCGTAAGAATAGCGCTTTATATGTTGCCGATTTACGATTGTTGCTTGAATGTGAAAGAACGAATGGAATCAACTCTATGCAAATAAAATCGGTGAGAGGCTTCCGTAAGAGGAGCTTTGTTGCAGTAGCCGGTGCATTGATTGTGATAGCAAATGGTGTTTTTGGTTGCCGTGATAAGGCAGTATCTAACCAAACGCCAGAGTCTTCTTCCAGCCAAGGACTGACATATGTCGATGGCACAGCGGAGATGGTAAGTAATCTTTCGACGATTGCCAGTTCGTTGAACCCAGAAGATAATCCCTATGCAAATCGGGCAAGAGCCGAACATTTCGGTCAACTGGCCAAATCGGCTGATTCCAATGAGGCGTTGCGATTTGAGTTCGAAGCGGCTAAGGAGACTGTTCTTGCGGGAGATACTATCGATGGAATTCTAGCGTTTCAACGGCTACTTAAAACCCTTCTCCAGCGTCGAGATGAGGTCGATCCGAGGCTTTTACTTTTCATTAGACGACAAATAGCCATTGCTTATCTTCGTTTTGGTGAACAGAGTAACTGCATTGACAATCACAATGCAGATTCTTGTATTCTTCCGATTGCTCCGAGTGCGGTGCACGAAGACGAACAGGGGTCAGATTTTGCTGCAAAAGCCTATATAGCTCTTTTGAAGAACTATCCGGAACAACTGGATTCCCGTTGGTTGTTAAATATCGCATTGATGACACTGGGGCGTTATCCTGATGAAGTTCCTGATGAATGGTTGATCCCTCCAACGGTGTTTGAAAGCGAATACTCTATACCTCGTTTTCGTGACGTTGCTCCCGTTCTGGGTGTTGATGTTGCTGGTCTCTCCGGTGGAAGCGTGGTCGAAGATTTCGATGGAGATGGCTATCTGGATATCATGGCTTCTTCTTGGGGTATAACGGACCAGGTCCGATATTTTCGCAATCTGGGTAATGGTTCTTTTCTTGATATGACTGAATCCGCCGAACTTAAGGGTATCGGAGGAGGTTTAAATCTTGTTCATGCCGATTACGACAACGATGGTTACCCAGATGTGTTTATTTTACGAGGAGCATGGTTAGGGTCGGAAGGGGAGCATCCAAACTCTCTTCTTAGAAATAGAGGAGACAATACGTTCTATGATGTGACTAGAGGTGCAGGCTTACTCTCGCTTCGCCCTACGCAAACAGCTGCTTGGGGAGACTTCAACAACGATGGTTGGGTTGATCTGTTTGTTGGAAATGAATCGACTGTTGGAGCTGAATATTCTTCTGAACTGTATGTGAATAACCAAAACGGTACATTTACGAATGTAGCAGAGGTTGCCGGAATTGTTATTAAAGCGTATGTCAAGGGAACAGCATGGGGAGATTACAACAATGATGGGTAGTTGGATCTTTATGTTTCTTGTCTCAATCAGTCGAACTATCTTTTTAGAAACCAAGGCGCTAATGCGGAAGGTGAATGGCAGTTTGTAAATGTTGCACACGAGGCTGGTGTTGAGGAGCCTTACGATAGTTTTCCGGCTTGGTTTTGGGATTTTAACAATGACGGGTGGACGGACATTTTTGTTTCCGGTTATAGTCTCGACTATTTTGGCTCATTCGCTTCGGAAACAGCAGCTGATTATTTGGGGCGATCATTTAATGCTGAAACGCCAAGGCTATATCAAAACAAGGGTGACGGTACGTTTTCCAATGTAACCGAAGAAGCTGGAATCGCAAGACCTCTGTTTGCGATGGGAAGCAATTTCGGGGATATCGATAACGATGGCTATTTAGATTTTTATCTGGGAACAGGAGAGCCGGATTTTCGTTCTATTATTCCGAACCGAATGTTTCGTAATGAAGCAGGAAGATATTTTCAGGATGTTACTACAGTAGGTGGTTTCGGGCATTTACAGAAGGGACACGGTGTCTCCTTTGGAGATGTTGATAATGATGGAGATCAGGATATCTACGCTGTTATGGGTGGTGCATATGAAGGGGATTTCTATCCAAATGTCCTCTTTGAAAATCCTGGCAACGAAAATCATTACATCACTATGATCCTTGAGGGAACTAGGTCTAATCGTAGTGCTATTGGAGCGCGGATCAAGGTTGTTTTGGACACAAGAGATGGAGACAGAAACATTTTTTCGACAGTGTCCGCCGGAGGAAGCTTTGGATCTTCATCTCTTCGACAGGAGATCGGACTGTCCGATGCGCTGGCGATAAAGCACATTGAGGTTACGTGGCCAGCGACTGGTATAGAACAAATTCTTTCGAATGTGAATATAGATAGCTCAATTAGAGTAGTTGAGGGACATAGTGGGTTTACCTATATGGAACTTCCGAAGGTTGATTTGGCTCGTTCCAGTCATGGGTCGGGGCACTAGAGAGAATGAAAAACTGTCACTGAGCACCGTACTTAGCTCTCAGGAGTGAGAGTGCTGTTTCCATGTTTGTTGTCGCTACACAAGGTGTTCTGAAGTAAGTGGATCTAATACTTGCTTTTGGCGATTTATTCCCTGCGTTGACTCAGGTGCGCGCTATTAAGAGCGAAGAATCGCAGAGGTTTTTCTGCCCATTCTTTAGCATAACCGATACCAATACGACGCCCTGTCCCGATCTCTTTTTGTGACAACGGTTGGCCTAGACGTAAGAAAATTTTATCAGATGATATCAAGTCTTCTCCATCTAAAGAGCCATCAATGGCGAGCGCTTGAGTTAGCTTTGCTGGCCCCGAACATAGATCTGTTTCTTGCTTGTTTCCTCGATGACGGTAGATTTCGTTGAGTCCCGTTATCGGTTCGATTGCCCGAATGAGACAAGCTGAAGGTTCATTTTTGTGTGCCGATACGATATTGAAGCACCAGTGCATTCCATAAATAAAATATACATAAGCGTGGCCACCATCGAGCCACATCGAATTGTTGCGCTTCGTTCTGCGGCCACCGAAGCTGTGCGATGCTCGATCAGTGATGCCGAGATAAGCTTCTGTTTCTACAATTCTCCCTGAGAGCACTTGCCCGCTCTCGAGCTTCCGAACGAGGAGATGACCTAATAGTGCTTTAGCGAGTTCCGTTGCTTCGTTGCGGTAAAAGGTTCTTGTAATTCGCCGAGTCATCTATACGTACACAAAAAGCGTTTTTCTGAGGTCTTTTGGTGGTGGCAAATGGCTACTTTCAACGTAAGGGGAGAAAGTAGAAATTTAATTAGAAACAGAAAGAGATTTTGTTGCATAGAATTAAAGCTACAATAGTTGCTTGACGAATGTATACATCCTACTCTAAAAGGACGTTAACAATATGTTGCTGCGTTACATGCGGCGAATGGGCCCGGGTCTCTTAGTTACTGCGGCTTTTATAGGTCCTGGGACTATCGTTACCGCTTCTCAGTCAGGTGCCAGTTTTGGCATGGCGCTTCTATGGGCTGTTGCCTTTTCTGCTCTGGCGACTGCTGTGTTGCAGGAAATGGCTGCGCGAGTTGGTCTTGTTACTCGGAGGAGTTTAGGGGAGGCAATTCGTGAGAGTTTGACGTCACCTTTAGCGCGATGGTTCTCGGTTTGTCTTGTAGCTGTTGCAATTACCTTTGGGAATGCGGCCTACGAAACCGGTAATCTTTTGGGAGCATCTCTCGGACTAGAAATTCTCACTGGGTTGTCACCGAGACTCTGGGCCGTCACTATCGCAACTTGCGCATTAGCGCTGATCATGACTGGTGCATATCGTGCCATCCAGCGTGTACTTGTCGTGCTTGTCGTCTTTATGAGTTGCTTGTTCTTCGTGACAGCGATTTTAGCGAGGCCGTCTCTTTCTGCATTTATGGCGGGATTTGTCCCAGCTATTCCGGAGGGTGGACTTGTGACCGTCATTGCCCTTATTGGAACAACTGTAGTTCCTTACAACCTTTTTCTCCATGCTAGCACTGCTAGGGAGAAGTGGACAGATACACCATTAGCACGGGCGCTTCCGGAATCGCGTTGGGATACAATTTTTTCTGTTGCTCTGGGGGGCTTAGTGACCGCAGCGATTGTTGTTATGGCTGCACCTCTTACCGGGTTTGGCAACTTGGAGCTACGAATGCTCGCATTACAATTGGAGCCTGTTCTTGGCTCATGGTCAACAACCCTTTTTGGCTTAGGACTTTTTGCAGCAGGGTTGACGAGTGCAATTACTGCACCCCTAGGGGCGGCATACGCTGCCTGTGGTGTTTTGGGGTTTCCACCGGAACTTCGCTCGAAACCCTTTAGGGCAATCTCAGCATTTGTAGTTGTTACAGGTTGTGCCCTGGTATTTATTGGCGGCAGTCCGACGGAGATGATTGTTCTTGCACAAGCTTCCAACGCACTGCTACTTCCTCTTATCGCTTTGTTTCTTCTTTTTGTCGTTAACGATTCAAGTTTAATGGGTTCATCGAGGAATAGCTTCCTAAGCAATATGCTAGGAGCAGGTGTTGTTCTTGTGGTATCTGGGCTTGGAATCTATAAATTATTAAGTATCTTTGGAATTGTGTAAGAGTCGTCCTTCCATTCCCCCTGCTATAGGAAGAACAGTTCCACTTAGATGGCCTGCGAGTGTAGGTGATAGCAAAAATCCGATGGCGCTAGCTACATCCTCTGGTTGAGCGACCTTACGTAAAGCCATTGTTGCAGTGACGCGAGAAAGGATGGAAGGGTCTTCCATTGAAGAAATTGCCATTGGCGTTTCGACCCAACCAGGACAGACACAATTCACTCGTCCATAGCGAGCCAGTCGGACGATCTCGTTTTTAAGACTCTGTGTCATGCCAAAAGCCATGGCTGCTTTTGCAGCTGAATAGTCTGCGTGGTTTTCTTCTCCAAAAACAGCCGCCGTTGAGGCCACCATCACTATCGAGGCGTGATCTCTGGGGTCGGTAGACAGATGACGGAGAAATCCTCTACAACTGAGAAATGCACCCGTGAGGTCTGCATCCATTGTACGTTGCCATTGGTCTAACGTCATTTTGTGCAAAGGTACTTCGTTCGCAATCCAAATTCCCGCATTGACCACGATACCGTCAAGCCTGGGCACAAGAGAGAGAATGTTCGAGTACATTTTGTCAACGGCTATTTCGTCAGTCACATCGGCTTGGACGGTAAATGATTCTCCGCTGAGTTCGCCTTGAAGATTTTCTGCACTATCACGATTCTGGTTGTAATGGAGGATTAACCGTGCGCCTTCCTCCGACAGTAATCGTGATGTGGCGGCTCCAATACCTCCAGACGCGCCAGTTACTAGAATTGTCTGTCCTTTTAAACCACTTTGCATTGTTTCCTCCTTTGCTCGTTTATAATCTCTACCGGAGGTAGTAATTATGTTGTTTCAAGTGATTATCTTAATGGGAATTATCTTTTCCGCCACCGTTTACGGTCAGGAAGGCGCTCAGTCGTCGTGGCTATCTCTTTCCGAGAGCGAACTTAAAAAGGTCGAATCCCATTCTATTGGCTATAAGAAGTTCATGGCTAGTGCGAAGACAGAGCTTGATTTCGTAAGAGAGGCGATAAGTCTTGCAAAGAATGCGGGGTTTCGAGAGTTTGATGAGAGCTCTGTGGTTAGACCAGGGGACCGTTTGTATGATGTAAATCGGGACCGGGCGCTAACTGTTGTTGTTGTCGGTAAAGACGACTTACGCGAAGGGTTTCGCATTGTTGGTGCTCATATTGATTCGCCAAGGATTGAACTCAAAGCCCGTCCAATTTACGAGAAAGAGGGCTACGCTCTATTGCAAACGAATTACCACGGTGGAATAAAAACCTATCAATGGACAAACATACCGCTGGCACTCATGGGACGTGTCGATCTTAAGAATGGATCGACTGTCTGGATTTCTATAGGAAACAAACCAGACCAACCAACGTTCATTATTCCCGATCTCTCGCCACATGTAGATATCGATTTGCGAGAACGTCGAAATCGAGAGGTGATTCAGCACGAAGAGCTAGATCCTGTTGTTGGTCACATTCCTGGAGATGGAGCTCAAAGTCTCAAACGCTCTGTTGCCGATTATTTGCGGAACACTTATGAAATAAGCCTAGATGACTTGGTCTCGGCAGAGCTCGCTCTTGTTCCCGCAATGCCTCCTCGAGATGTTGGATTTGATCGCGGACTAATGGCGATTTACGGCCAAGACGACCGACTCTCCGGCTATGCGGCATTGAAAGCGGTTATGGACTTGGATACACCAGATAAGACAGCGATTGCCTATCTCGTAGATAACGAAGAAGTGGGAAACGTCAATAATACTGGGGCTGATTCAAGTTATCTTGTCGACCTTATGGGGCGCCTTCTTTTTGCTAGCATGGGAGATGACTATAGTGATCATTGGCTCAGGCGTGCTCTGAGAGCAACTAAAGTTATTTCCTCTGACGTGAACCCTGGAATACATCCGACCTGGCCATCAGCCTGGGAGGGAGGAAATGCACCTCGTTTAGGCTTCGGAGTTAATTTTAAAATGTATGGTCGTGGTTTTTCTGCCAACTCGGAGTACACAGCTTGGATTCGAAAAGTACTGGACGATGCAAATGTGCCGTGGCAGGTAGCCACCTATAAAGTTGGTCGATCTGGCGGAGGAACAATTGGTGGTGCACTGGCAGACGACAATATGGAAGTCATTGATTTTGGCGTACCCTTGCTATCAATTCATACGCCCTATTCGATGAGTTCAAAGGTTGATGTCTACAACCTTTACCGAGCAATGTATGCTTTTTATGAGAGTCCTTAAGTGTGGGCAGCGATAGTATGTGACTTAAGGTAGCTTTCCTTCGATTTCTTCATAGACTTTGGAAATTGCTCTGGCTGCTTGGCTGTTACGAAGGGTCCATTCTTCTAAGGCGCCGAAGTCAGCTTGTTCGGCTGCTGCCTCAGCGTCCAAACCTTGAGTATGTAAGCGGTTGGCTTCAGCGATTACTTGTACTAGGGCTTGGCGGTAAACTTCTAGCTCCTCTTTCATAATCTCGGGCGATTCAACAAATCCATGGCCCGGAATGTATGTCTCGACATCCATTGATTGTGCCCGTTCGATCATCGCAACCCATTCTGAAGGATAGGCAGATCGCATTGCTGGAAAGATGCGTAACAAGTATGTCTCACTCATGAAAAGAATTTTTTCTTTGGGAAGGTAAACCACCAGGTCTCCTCCTGTGTGAGCCCGTCCTAAGAAAAGAACTTGGATCTCGTACCCTCCAAGCAAAAAGGTTTTCTGTTCTTCAACTATCTCTGTTGGCATGATGACAGGTGGCGCATTTGGACTTCGGTTCGGATTGTTTGCGCTTGTCTCTAGTGTAGTTTTAGAGGTTGGATGGGCGACAAAAGTGACATCGGCAGGAAATGAAACGTTGCCAGCTGTGTGGTCCCCATGATCGGAGGAGATAATCACATGGGTAATGGGTTTGTCCGTTGTCGCAGCAATCGTCTCTACGAGGCGTTGTGTCTCTTCTGGGTTTCCCTGACCGTCAGCTACGAGGACGCCGTCGTTTGTGACAACAAACATGCTGACGGTTGTCATCTTGCCGTCGTCTGCTGCCGAGCGCAACTGTTCGTAAGAATACACACCTTCTGCTAGCTTCTGCACCCTAGGGAAGTCATCTTCAGTGTAGCCACGGGTGTCAATATCGCCACTCCGAATGATCGTGTTTGAAGTTTCCGCGGTAGATTCCGATTTGGCACTTGGCTGGGAAGCTGGGTTGCTACAGTTGATTAGGGTGAAAGACAGCACTGTAGCCTGTGAAACAGCAATAATTCTTACCATGCGTACCTCCTAGGAAAGAAGCAGATTATATAAAATACGTCTATATTTAGATATTTGCTAACGCTAATCTACGGTCCTTTTAAATACTTCAGTCCAACAAACCTAAAGATCGATCATTGAGAGGACTGGGATTCCGTAATAGAAGAGAGCACTTTTCCAATAAATTCGTCTAAACTGCTCCCCTGAATCCAACGCACTACAACGATTAGGTCGTTTTCCCAGTCGATATAGATGATATTTGAACCGGCACCCCTGAATGTAATTACTGAGTTAGGTGCTGAAGGCAAGGATTGTGTTATTTCATCGGTTTCGTCGAAGTATGGTTCATTTAGAAACCAATTCATAAAACCGTAACCTTTGTTTACACCACCAGTCCGTGCCATTGCTATCCATTCTTTGGAAATAATTTGTTTGTCTTTCCAGGCACCGTTGCGGAGAAACAAATAGCCGAACCGTGCCATGTCTCTAGCATTGATGTGCATTCCACCACCCCAATGCCCGCCGCCGCTGACGGATTGTATGTTTTGTCCATCTATCATTACCCAAGAGTTTTTGTATCCGTGCCATCGCCATGTGTTGGTAGCTCCGATGGGATCCATTAGATTTTCTCTCAGAACTTGTGGAAGCGGACGTCTCCATACATGGGTTGCAACGAGTCCTAGGAGGTTGACCCGTACGTCATTGTATTTGTAATGCGTTCCGGGTTCATACTTTGGGCGTTTGGGATAGTCTGCTGGTGTATCTCCAACAGGACGGTCTGCCCAATCCGGTTTACCCCAAAGGGTTCCTTCCCAGTCACTGGTTTGACGTAATAAGTGATCCCAAGTGATCGTAGAATTGTGTTCACTTTCGAAAAGCTCCTCTGTGGGGACATAGCTACTTGCGAGGTCGTGGATGTCTGCAATAAGGCCGCGGTCCCAAGCTAGACCAACTGTGGTAGATAAGAAAGTTTTGCTGACACTGAAAGTCATGTCGACTTTCCGCGTTTGGCCCCATTCGGCTACGATGTACCCGTTTTTAACTACTAAACCATTCAGAGGTGCGCGTACTGTAGTCGGGCCGATACGTGTTCCGTGTGGTTCGCGACCAAAGCTACTTAGCTCATGGTTTAGCGCAAGGTCCTTAGGTGCTGAAGAATCATGTGCCACTGCGAAATCGATCGCTTCGTTTAAAAGAGTCGAATCCATTCCGAGCGTTTCCGGATTCTTTTTTGTCCAGTTTCGGCGTTCCGGAAAATATGTATTTTGTCCGGTAGCGACAGCTCCGAAAAATAGTGACAGAACTAGTGTTGCGATCACATTGAATTTCATCATGGCATCTTCTCCTCTATATCTTCGATTGTCATGTTATTCGCGTACGAGCTAACTCGCAAATTGGTATCATCACTATATGCGATGGTCTCAAATTTTTATCCCAACACTGCGCGATGATCCTGCTGATGCAGAAGCTGTTTCTCACAAGCTCATGCTTCGTGCAGGGTTGGTTAGACAACTTGCAGCTGGAGTGTACTCCAAGCTGCCTCTCGGAGTTCGTGTTACTGCCAAGATCACGGCGATTGTTCGAGAGGAAATGGAACGAATTGGGGGACAAGAATTTCATTTGCCTGTTCTTCACCCAGGAGAACTTTGGAAGGAAAGCGGGCGATGGTACGACATTGGCGAAGAGATGTTTCGATTTAAGGATCGGCGACAGGGCGATTATTGTCTTGGCATGACCCACGAAGAAGCTTTTACAGCGATTGCGCGTGATGAAGTTCGGAGTTATCGGCAACTTCCCCAGATTTGGTTTCAGATTCAAACGAAGTTCAGAGACGAGGCCCGTCCTAAATCAGGTGTTCTCCGCGGTCGTGAATTTGTGATGAAGGATTCTTACACATTTGATGTCAACTTTGAGGGTCTCGACATAGCGTTTGATAAGCACGCTATCGCATATCAACGCATTTTTGAGCGTTGCGGCATTAAGTCAATAGCCGTTCAGGCTTCTTCGGGTGCTATGGGAGGGAATGAGTCGGTTGAATTTATGAGTGTTTCGGATGCTGGTGAAGATTGGACAGTAACGTGTGAGCAGTGCGATTACGCTGCGAATCTTGAAAAGGCGGTTTCGGTTGCGCCTGAGGTTAATGATTCCAAAGAATTAAACGAGATTGAGAAGTTTTCGACACCTGGCATCCGTACGATTGAAGCACTTGCAGAGTTTAACGAGGGTGCTCCTGCCACCCATCAAATTAAAACACTTGTGTATATCGTTGATAATCGCCCAACCCTGTGCCTTTTAAGAGGAGATCACGAATTAAACGAGGTAAAACTGGCTGAAATAACTGGCACGACGGAATTTCGACCGGCAACCCCGGAAGAGTGTAGGGATACGCTGGGAGCGCTACCAGGAAGTCTGGGTGCTGTAGGTGTAAAGGATGTCGATATTTTGGCGGATGACACACTGAAGGGGCGGCGGGGTATGGTAACCGGAGCCAACGAAGATGATTTCCATTTACGTAATGTTGACATTGAAAGAGATCTTTCAAAGGTTCGATGGTCGAACTTGAGAGCTGTAAGCGCTGGAGACTCCTGTAAAACTTGCGGTGCAGGGTTATCTGTTGAGAGAACTATCGCACTAGGTCACATCTTTAAGCTTGGCGGGCGATATTCGGAATAGATGTTTCTCTCGGTTTTAAATGAGGATGGCAAGGAAGTACCCGTAGTTATGTGCTCATATGGGAGTGGTATAGAGCGACTGGCTGCCGCAATTATTGAAGCTTACCATGATGAAAACGGCATCGTATGGCCTTGGTCGGTTACACCCTTCCACGTGGTTGTTACACCTGTTTCGAGTAAAGATACAGAATCAATGGACAAGGCTCAGGAGCTTTATGAACAGCTCTTGGCAGAGGACTACCAAGTTCTATTTGACGATCGTGATGAACGTCCTGGTGTGAAATTTAAGGACGCAGATTTAATTGGAATTCCGTTACGACTTGTTGTTGGTGCGAAAGGATTGAAAAAGGGCGTCGTTGAGGTTATCGAACGTTTAACAGGTAAAAGGGAAGAAGTCCCATTCGACAATTTGGTGGAAGACATACAAAAGCGTGTCATACGACTAACAAAGGAGTCCTATCGTTAAGAGAGTGAAAAGGTCTTTGTTGCATGTTGGATGTCATTGTACTGGCTAACTGGTAGTTCGACGAGGAAGGCACAAGGCAGATACTACTGAAGCAAAACGAGATTCTAAACATGGGTGAACACGATCAAACTGATTCTCCTGGTTCAACAGGTCTGGAAATGAGCGTTTTTCCAACTTTAGAGGGAAGCGCGAAGTGCTCGGAGAACATGTAGAGTCGTTTCGATCTCTTCAGCTTCAAGAGTTTCCTCGAAGTCGGGTTCGTAAGACTCTGCCAATTGCTCAAGCCTTGCGAGGGTAGATTCGCCAGCGTTTGTCAAGGGTAGGAGAGGTGACCGCTGGTGGTCGGGGTTAGATTCATAGTGAGCTAGCCCAGACTCCACGAGGCCATCAGCAACGCGTTGCACGCTTTGACGACTCAATCCGAGCTTGCGAGCGATTTGCGGCACTGTTCCGCCAGATTTGGCTATTATTAATACCTGCCAAGCTGCTCTGCCTTGCCCCGTTTCGTGTGCAATTTCGTCTCTCCGCTGCTGGTCGATCTTGGCGAGGATTCTTACTTCTGTGAGTATTTTAGTGAGATTGGTCTGCATATGACAATATAGTGTCATAAATAGAGTATGCTGTCAGTAGTAAAACGAGGTTTAAGTCATTCTAGGAGGATCCGTGACAGTAAAGTTTCGAGTGTTCTAACGTTAAACCTTTTGAATTAAAGGAGATAAATGTCTTTAGGTTTGGAAGAGTCATATTTCCTAAAGCTTGGCGTTGCAAAGTTTTTCTGGATATTGGGTCGAAAGTTCCGCTTCTTGGTCCAATTCAGAAGGCAATTGCTGAAAAAAGGGGTTTTTAAAGACCTGAATTTGGAATGCTTACTGAGTTGTGAGTGGTTTATTATGCGCTGGGGCCTGGGACCCGAATTTCTTCGACGAACATTTGGACTTTTTCGGGAGGTGGGCTACTAAACGAGCTGGCAATACTGGCTACGGTGAAGTTTATTACAGCTCCTACAGCCCCTATTCCCTCTGGCGAAATGCCAAGCCACCAATTTTCAACGGAGTTAAGTTCTGGATGAATGAGCTTAAAATAAAGGATGTAAGCAGCAGTAAAAGTGATACCAGCTATCATTCCGCTAATAGCGCCGATGTGGTTCATACGTTTAGAAAAAATACCGAGAACGATCGCCGGAAAGAAAGAAGCTGCTGCAAGTCCGAACGCAAGCGCGACTACCTCTGCGACAAATCCTGGTGGATTGATTCCAAAGTAAGCAGCTATGATGACAGCACCTCCAGCTGCACAGCGAGCAGCAATTAGCTCTCCACGTTCCGTGATTGAAGGCAAAAAGGTCTTTTTAAGGAGATCATGAGCTACTGAAGTAGAAATGACTAGTAACAGTCCAGCTGCTGTGGATAGAGCTGCTGCAAGTCCCCCAGCTGCGACAAGGTCAACGACCCAATTAGGTAATTGAGCGATTTCAGGGTTGGCAAGTACTATAATGTCACGGTCGATCTGAAGTTCGTTCTCTATTTTGGAGGCAGGGCCTGTGTACTGGATGAGTCCATCGCCATTTAGATCTTCGAAGCGAATCAGTCCAGTTGACTCCCAATTTTTAAACCACGTTGGAACACTTGCGTATGACTGGTTCGATACCGTATCGATTAGATTTACACGGGCAAAGGCGGCTACAGCAGGTGCTGTTGTGTAAAGCAATGCTATGAAGAGTAAAGCCCAGCCAGCTGAACTGCGTGCTTGACGGACTTTTGGAACAGTGTAAAAGCGAACTATTACGTGTGGCAAGCCTGCAGTCCCTACCATAAGGGCTGCTGTAATTAAGAAAACATCTAGTGTGGTTTTCCGACCGTCAGTGTAAGCACCGAAGCCCAGTTCTTGAGTTAGGCCATTGAGCCGATCCAGTAAAAACATGTGAGATCCATCTGTTAGACTCGCACCGAAGCCCAATTGTGGAAGTGGCAGATTGGTCATCATGATAGATATGAAGACTGCGGGAACTAAGTACGCGAAAATGAGCACGCAATATTGAGCTACCTGTGTGTAGGTGATGCCTTTCATTCCACCAAGTACTGCATAAAAGAAGACGATAGCCATTCCGATAAGGACGCCGGAGGTGATGTTCACACCCAAAAAGCGCGAGAACACAATGCCTACACCCCGCATTTGGCCAGCAACATAGGTGAAAGAAACAAACAAAGCGCAAATGATTGCAACTATACGCGCGGTGCGGGAGTAATATCGATCGCCGATGAAGTCCGGAACCGTGAATTTTCCGGATTTTCTTAGGTAAGGTGCGATCAAAAGAGCCAACAACACATAGCCACCTGTCCATCCCATGAGATATACGGAGCCATCCCGTCCCATGAAAGCGATTAGTCCTGCCATCGATATAAATGAAGCGGCACTCATCCAATCTGCCGCTGTTGCCATTCCGTTGAGAACCGGTGGAACACTTGCTGCCGCGATGTAAAACTCTCCTGTCGATCGAGCCCGTGACCAGATGGCAACACCTATGTAGACTGCAAATGACAATGCTACTAACAGGAAAGTCCAAGTTTGGACGGTCATGTCTTTTCCACGGGTTCGGATTCAGGTTCTTTAAAGTTGTAAGAGTGGTCGAGTTTGTTCATTAGCCGAACGTACACGAAAATCAAAACGACAAAAACATAGATTGACCCTTGCTGAGCAAACCAGAACCCAAGTCTAAATCCACCTAGTTGGATTTGGTTAAGAGGTTCGACGAGAATAATTCCAAATCCAAACGAGACGGTAAACCAAATCGATAACAGAACTCCAACATAGGTTAAATTGGTACGCCAATAAGCACTACGGGTCTTGTTTCCCAAGGGTTTTTCCCTACTTAGATGCTGCTGTGTCAATGACGATGTCCCAATTGAAGCGTATGAAGCGATGAAGTTCTTCTTCGAGAATGCGCTCCTGATCGCTATGAGCTCCGAATCCCTTGGGACCATCTTCTATATCGAGTGCTGGTCCTACCCCGTAACATTGGATGCCTTTAGAACGTAGATAGGCCATGTCTGTCGCGCCTGTACTCATTGTAGGTAGCGTAACAGCTCCGTAATGTTTTGTTACTGCTGCCTCAATAATTTCGAAAGCCTCAGTATCCAATCTAGTCTCACCAGCTGGCCTTGTATCCCGTTTTCCAAGTCCCACTTCTACGGCGGGGTCGTCAACGATCTTTCGTATCTCCTCTAAAAAAGAAGGGATGTCTTCGTCTGGAAGTGCTCTGAAATCAACAGTTGCAGTCGATTCTGAAGGTATTACGTTGATTCGGTACCCGGCATTAAATATGTTTGGGGACAGGGAGGACCGCAGCATCGAAGCGTGTCGAGGCTCGTGCTCGAGGAAATGTTCATCTGCCTCACGGGCTGAAGCTGGGTTCAAGATAGAGCGATAGCGTTCGGCTTCCGCTCCTGTAGATATTGAAGCTAGGCGTTCGAAGTACATGCTTGTGGTTTCATTAAGGCGTATCGGAGAGCGCCAGTCCGCGATTGCAGCAACTGCTTTGGCGAGACGCACAACGGAATTCGTTTGAAGAGGCATGGATCCATGACCTGCAACACCGCGGGCTGTTACCTCTACAGCATATGGAATTTTTTCCAGTGTTTGCACAGCAGCAAAGCGCACTTCACCACCGATTCGAGTAACGCCGCCTCCTTCAGCAAAGCAGAATTCTGAGTCGATTGCATCAAGATGATTGTTAACCATGAACTCGATGCCGTAACGTGTCGAACCCTCTTCTCCCGATTCGGCGAGGAAAATCACATCGCGGTCAAGAGGAACAGCATTGCGTTTCAGTTCGAGCATGACCATCATTGATGCAACAACATTGTCTTTGTCGTCAACTGTTCCACGACTATAAACGTAGCCACCATCACGGGTGGCACTAAATGGAGGGAATGTCCACTTTGCTGGGTCTACGTTGACAGTGTCGGTATGGGCCATGATGAGAAGTGGTGGTTTGCTACCATTCCCAGAAAGCCTTGCAACGATATTAGGTCGGTGTGACTCAAGAGAGTAGGTCTTAACAGGTATGCCTTCTCTTGAAAGAACATCCTTAATGTATTCTGCAGCCTCGATTTCACGTCCAGGGGGATCTGAAGTGTCGAAACGTAAGAGAGCTTGGAAATGTTCCATGGTCTCGTCCTCAAGACTGGACCAATCTGGCTCAGGTATTTGAGCAAAGCTAAGGGAGTGAAAAAACAAGAATAAAAGAAAAGTGACTATATGCATGGGACATCCTAATTCTTAAAGGAGCAAGTCTCAATCCAAATGTTTTGGACTTATGACTTGTCATTGGTAGAGAGATGTCATTGGTATGTATTATCCAATGCATAGCTTTTAGAGATATAAGAATGCTAGTGAGTTCAAAACGAACTAAAGAAACTGACAATGTGTCTTGCTGTTTTGCTTAGAGAATGAAGGTATAGTCGAGAAGGTGTATTCTAGCGAGTCTCGGCAAGGAGCTTTTCTTTTTTAGGGGGTAGGTAGAATGTTACGAACATTTTTGGTTTTATTTGTGCTAACAGCAGGTGTTGCCGTACAAGCGCAAAACCATATACCAAATCCGTATCGCACCATCGACGGTTGGGCAAAAATGCCTGATGGTAGGACATGGGGCTCAACCAGTGCTGTTTATCCGGCTCGTGATGGTAGCGGTAATTTTTGGGTGGCTGAACGTTGTGGTGCGAATAGTTGTGCTGATCAGGATGATGTTGATAGCGTTCTTTTGTTCGACGCCTCAGGTAACCTAATCAGAAGTTTTGGTGCAGGAATCATCGTGTGGCCGCATGGAATCTATGTTGATTCGGCACATAACGTATGGGTAACCGATGCCAGAGGACATCAAGGGAGGGGTCATCAGGTGCACAAGTTTAGCCCTGAAGGTGAACTATTGATGAGCCTCGGAAAGGCTGGTGTAGCAGGTGGTGGGATAGATGAATTCAATGGCCCTTCCGATGTTATCGTGGGAGAGAATGGGAACATTTTCGTTGTCGATGGCCACGGTGGACTCGGCAATAATCGTGTGCTCAAGTTTAGAAGAGATGGCACTTTTATTCAGACTTGGGGAACCACGGGCGAAGAGGCAGGAGAGTTTCGTGATCCTCATGCTTTAGCTATAGATTCGAAGGGGCGCTTGTTTGTAGGTGACCGCGGAAATGCAAGGATTCAGATCTTTACGCAGGATGGAAAACATCTAAAGACTTACACAGCCTTCGGCCGACCTAGTGGGCTCTATATTGATGAGAACGACGTATTGTATGTGGCTGCCTCGGAGTCGAACCGAACTTGGGGATACAATCCAGGGATTAGACGAGGCAAACGAGTCGGTAGTGCAGCGACGGGAATCGTCAC